>JAUMBX010000001.1:0-3955 GCA_032119515.1 Steroidobacteraceae bacterium
CCAGCAGCCGGTCACGACCCCGCGAGAGCATTTCCCCGTTGATGTCGGAGAGCACCACGAGCCCCGAGCCGCCCACCTGGCGGGCCATCCCGGCGGCCAGATCACCGGTGCCCCCGGCCACGTCCAGCGCACGCTGACCTGGTCGCAGGCCGGTCTGGGCCAGGGTGAACTGTTTCCAGATGCGGTGCAGGCCACCCGACATCAGGTCGTTCATGAGGTCGTAGCGGGAGGCCACCGAATCGAATACCGCGCGCACGCGACCGGCCTTCTCCACGGCAGGGATTTCCTCGAAACCGAAGTCGACCTTGGACATACCGGCGATTCTACCGGGTCGGAGGCTCCGGCGGCTTGCGCTCGTAGCTGAGTTCCGCGCAGCGCTCCAGGTAGCGGGCCCAGCGCGCGTAGTACTCCCGGCCCAGGTCGCGAAGGTACTTCCAGCTGTACAGCCCGCTGTCGTGGCCATCGTCGAACTTCAGGCAGACGGCGTAGTGGCCTACCGGCACCACCTCGCTGATGGCGACCTGCTCCTTGCCGAGTTCCAGGCGACCTTCGCCGCCGCCGTGTCCGCGCCGTTCCGCGGAGGGCGTGTAGACCCTCAGGTATTCAAAGCCCAGGCTGTAGACCTCTCCGGCGGGAAAGCGGACCTCCAGCACCCGTGAGCGGCGCTTGAGGCGGAGTTCCTCCGGAACCAGGGCCGCCGCGGAATCGGTCACAGGATGTACCTGCTGAGGTCCTCGTCCTGGACCAGCGCGCCAAGCTGGGCCTCGACGAAGGTGGCGTCCACCTCGACGCGGCTGCCGCCCCGGTCGGCAGCCTCGAAGGAAGCCTGCTCCAGCAGCCGCTCCATCACCGTGTGCAGGCGGCGCGCGCCGATGTTCTCGGTCCGCTCGTTGACCGCCCAGGCGATCTCGGCCAGACGCCGGATGCCGTCCTCGTGGAAGCTCACGGTCACGCCTTCGGTGGCCAGGAGTGCCGCATACTGGGTGCACAGCGAGGCATCCGGCTCGGCCAGGATGCGGTAGAAGTCATCCACGCTGAGCGAGGCCAGCTCGACCCGGATCGGGAAACGGCCCTGCAGCTCCGGGATGAGGTCAGAGGGCTTGGCCATGTGGAAGGCCCCGGAGGCGATGAACAGGATATGGTCGGTCTTGACCATGCCGTACTTGGTGCTGACGGTGCAGCCCTCCACCAGCGGCAGCAGGTCGCGCTGTACGCCCTCGCGCGAGACGTCCGCCCCCACCACCTCGCCGCGCTTGCAGATCTTGTCCAGCTCGTCGATGAACACGATGCCGTTCTGCTCAGCGGCGGCCAGCGCGCGCGTGCGCAGCTCCTCCTCGTTGACCATCCGGGCCGCTTCCTCGTCGGTCAGCGCCTTGAGCGCCTCGCCGACCTTCATCTTGCGGGAGCGGGTCCGCTGCCCGCCGAGGTTCTGGAACATCTGCTGCAGCTGGCCGGTCATTTCCTCCATGCCGGGCGGGCCGACGATTTCGAGCCCGGCAGGCAAGGCCCGCAGGTCCACCTCGACCTCACGGTCGTCGAGCTGGCCCTCGCGCAGCAGCTTGCGGAATTTCTGGCGGGTATCGCCTTCCCGGGCGGTAGCCTCAGGCCCTGCCGGGCCGGCAATCGGCCTCGGCAGCAGGAGGTCGAGAATGCGTTCCTCGGCGGCATCGGCAGCCCGGTGACGGACTCGCGCGGTTTCCTCTTCGCGGGTCTGCTTGATGGCCACGTCGACCAGGTCCTTGACGATGGAATCGACCTCGCGGCCGACATAGCCGACCTCCGTGAACTTGGTGGCCTCGACCTTGACGAAGGGCGCCCGCGCCAATCGCGCCAGCCGGCGGGCGATCTCGGTCTTGCCCACCCCGGTCGGGCCGATCATCAGGATGTTCTTCGGGGTGATTTCCTGGCGCAGGGGTTCCGTCACCTGCATCCGCCGCCAGCGGTTGCGCAGGGCCACGGCCACGGCCCGCTTGGCCTCGCGCTGGCCCACGATGTGCTTGTCGAGTTCCTCGACGATCTCCCGGGGTGTCATGGTTTCCATGGTCAGGCGTCCGGCAGTTCGTCGATGGTCAGGTGGTGGTTGGTGTAGACGCAGGTTTCCGCGGCGATGGCCAGCGCCCGCTCGACGATCTCGCGTGGCGCGAGGCTGGTGTTCTCGAGCAGCGCCCGGGCCGCCGCCTGGGCAAAGGGACCACCCGAGCCGATCGCCATGACGTCATGTTCCGGTTCGATCACGTCGCCGTTGCCGGAGATCACCAGTGAGGCATGGGTGTCGGCGATGCACAGCAAGGCTTCCAGCCGACGCAGGGCGCGGTCGCTGCGCCAGTCCTTGGCCAGTTCGATGGCAGCCCGGGTCAGGTTGCCATACTTTTCCAGCTTGCCCTCGAAGCGCTCGAAGAGCGTGAAGGCATCGGCCGTGCCGCCGGCGAAACCGGCCAGCACCTTGCCGCCGTGCAGGCGCCGCACCTTGCGGGCGTTGCCCTTCATGATCGTCTGGCCCAGGCTGACCTGACCGTCGCCACCCATGGCGACCCGGTCACCCCGGCGGACGGAAACGATGGTGGTGCCGTGTGGATCGAAACCCTGGGCGGGCATGGTGGAGGACCTCTACTTGCGGCGCCGAGCGCGCGGATGGGAACTGTCGTAGGTGCGGGCGAGGTGCTGGAAATCAAGGTGCGTGTACACCTGGGTGGTGCTGAGGTTGGCGTGCCCGAGCATTTCCTGCACGCCCCGGAGGTCGCCGCTCGATTCCAGCAGGTGGGAGGCAAAGGAATGCCGGAACAGGTGGGGATGCACCCGCATGTCGATGCCCTGCCGGTGCGCCGCCTCGGCCAGGCGCTTCTGGATCGCCCGCGCGCCCAGCCTCCGGCCGTTGCGGCCCAGGAACACCGCGGCCTCGCCCGCTCGGGCCAGCGCCGTCCGGTCCCGCAGCCACCGGCGCAGCGACTGCACCGCCTTGCTGCCCACCGGCACGATGCGCTCCTTCTGGCCCTTGCCGAGGACCCTTACGGTCCGCTCAGCGAGGTCGAGGTCCTGCAGGTCCAGCCCGACCAGCTCGGCGAGGCGCAGGCCCGAGCTGTACAGCAGCTCCATGATCGCGTGGTCGCGGCGGGCCAGCAGGTCGTCCGCCGGTGGCAGCAGGAGTCGCGCCATGCGATCGGTATCGAGGGTGCGGGGCAGCTGGCGCCGGCCTTTCGGCGCGCGGACGTCCTTGGCGGGGTTCACTTCCAGCACGCCCTCGCGAACCAGGAAACCGAGAAAACTTCGCACCGACGACAGTCGGCGCTGAATGCTGCGGGGATCGAGGCCGTCGCGGTGCTGCAGTGCTGCGAAGCGCTTGAGCTGGGCGGTATCCAGTCCGCCCCAGCCGGTGATGCCCGATTCGCTGCAGTAGGCAGCGAACACGCCCAGGTCCCTGGCATAGGCAGAGCGGGTGTGGGGCGAGAGGCGGCGCTCGGTGCGCAGGTGGGCGAGCCAGCGCTCGACCCAGGCAGTCCCTGCCGGTTCCATCACTCCGCTGCGAGTGCGGCGGTCACCAGCTCGGCGATATGGGCCAGGAAATCGGTACTGATGGCCGGGTTGAACCGCTGGCTGTCGCTCGAGCCGCAGGCCAGCAGGCCGTAACGACCCTCCGGCCCGAGCGGGGCCAGGGCCACCGAGCCGATCTCGACCGCCCCGGTTCCGAACAGCCACTCGCGCTGCGAATCGCGGATCTGGCCGCAGCGCGGTTTGCCCGACTGCAGGAGAGTGTCGAAGCCCTTCACCTCCGGGGCATCGCGGTGGGCGAGGCGGATGAAGGAGGACTCGCGGGCGGCCAGCGCCGGATCGTCGCGGAACAGCACCAGCACCGGGCTCGGCACCTCGAAGTCTTCGCGCAGGGAGGACTCCAGGGCATCGACGACCTTGTCGAGGCCACGCGCATGGATCAGGCGCGTGGTCAGCTTGTGGATCCGCG
>JAUMBX010000002.1:0-6086 GCA_032119515.1 Steroidobacteraceae bacterium
GGCTCCTTTCGGACTTCCCCCGCACATCGAGGCGCTGGCCATCGACTACTGGGACCCGCGCATGCTCGGCGGTCCGCTCGCGGTGGCCCTGTGGGGACTGACCGCGTATTTCAATGGCATTGGACATACCCGGCTGCCGCTCCTCATCACCCTGGTGGTGGCCGTGGCGAACGTGTTCCTCAACGAGTGGTTCATCTTTGGCCTGGAACTCGGCATCGCCGGTGCGGCCTGGGCCACTACCGTGGCCCAGGCGCTCGGCGTCGTCGTGGCCCTCGTCATGGTGTTTCGGGTCGACCGTGAGCGACTGAAGCCGACCCTCACCTGGCGGCCCAGCGGCAGGCTTGTCTGGCGCCAGTTCCGCCTCGGCGTGCCGATGGCCGGCACCGCTGCGTCCGACCTGCTGGCCGTGTCCCTATTCCAGCTCATGCAGGTCCGCATCGGGGCCGTCGACGGTGCGGCCACGCAAATCGTCATGGTGGCCACCTCGCTGTCCTACATGCCCGGCATCGGCCTGGCGCTGGCGGGTACCACATTGGTCGGACAGGCCATCGGCGCGGGTGATCGTGACTGGGCGGCTCGGCTGGGCAGCGGCATGATCAAGCTGGTGTCGCTGTGGATGGGCGGTCTCGGCCTGCTCCTCGCCCTGGGCGGCCCCTGGCTGGCGCCGCTGTTCGTCAACGCCACCGACCCCAACGCCAGCGCGGTAGTCGACCTGTCCCTGACCCTGCTGTGGATCGCTGCCCTCTACCAGTTCGCAGACGGTCTCAATTTCGGCTCCAGTTTTTGTCTCCGGGGCGCGGGTGACGTCAACGTGCCGGCCGTGGTGGTCTTCGGGCTGGGCGCCACCGTGTTTGTCCCGCTGAGCTACCTGCTCACCTTCGCACCCGGGCAGGGCTGGTTCGGAGGGCCAGGGGCAGGACTCGGCGCCATCGGCGGCTGGAGCGCCCTCGCCACTTACGCCGTGATCGTCGGCGTCTGCCTATGGCTGCGCTGGCGCAGTGGTTCCTGGCGACGCATCCGGCTCACCTGAGGCCCGATCGGCCGGGGCGTCCGCGCGTTCGTAGTCGCGGGCCAGCCTGAAACCGAGGTCGGACTGGCGCCGGGCGGCCGGCTCCGCGTCCCTGACACCGGCCCTGGCCTTGGAGGGCTCGCTGGCCCAGGACCCGCCCCGCACGGACTTCAGGGCGCAGCCACCCTGCCAGGTCCATGCCCTGCCATCACGCGGTCGCCCCGCATAACTGGCCGTGAAGCAATCCTGGGTCCACTCGCGGACGTTACCGATCATGTCGTAGGCGCCGAAGGCATTGGACCGGTAGCGTCCCGCCTGGCTCACCTCCACGGCCCCGTCCCGGCAGGCGGCATTGGGCAGTCTCAGGCCTGTCAGCTTCACGCTGCCCGCATCCAGCACGTTGGCATGGTCGCAGGCCAGGGTGACCGGCTGATCTTCGCGGGTGTCCGCGGTACCCCAGTAACGCGCAAAGTCGGTGCCGCCCCGGGCCACGTATTCCCATTCAGCCTCGGAGGGCAGCCGATAGCTGCGCCCGCTGCGCGCCGAGAGCCACTGGGCATAGGCTCGAGCATCCTCCCAATCGATGCAGGTCACCGGATCGTCCGGTCCCGGCGGCAGGGCGAAGCCTGGGTCCCGCCAGCTGCGCTCCGGGTCCTCCACCCATTGTCCACCGCTCAGGACCCGGCAGCCTCGGGGTGGATCGTAGCCTCCATCCTCGACGAACAACGCGAATTCCCCGACCGTGATCTCTCGTGCCGCGATGAAGAATGGCCGGCCGAGTGTCATGAGCACCTCGGGTACCTCCCCGGTGGCGCGATCGGCTTCCGGATCTCCCGACCGCGTGCCCATCCGGAATTCCCCGGGTGGAATCAGGAGCAGCTCCGGGCATTCACCGCAATCACGGGGCGCGGAGGTCGGCGTCTGGGCCTCGGCCCCGAGGGAGAGGACGGCAACCAGCCACAGCAGATCGCGCGGCTTCATCGCGGACTCCTGCCGGTCTCGATGTCGCGGGCAACCCGGAAGCCCAGGTAGTCGGCCCGCAGTCCGGCAGGTGCCGAGGCAGCGTGTCCGCTGCGGCTGCGTGCCGGCGGCGAGAGCCAGCCTCCGCCGCGGATCGCCCGCTCCTCGCAGCCACCGAGCCAGGTCCAGGCCTCGGGCCCGGTCGGGCGGCCCACCCGGCTGTGGGTCGCGCAATCTTCCGTCCATTCCCAGACGTTGCCGATCATGTCGGCCAGGCCGAAGCCGTTGAGGCCAAGCTGACCTACGGGGGCGAGGTCGGCATATCCGTCCCGACAGGCTGCAGCCGGCCAACCCAGCGCATAGCGCGCTTCCGAGGTGAGGTCGTAGGTGTTGGCCTGCCCGCAGCCGTCTGCCGCGAGCGGGCCCCAAGGCCTGGAGGCCACGCTACCGGCCCGGGCGGCGTATTCCCACTCGGCCTCGGAGGGCAGGCGGTAGCGCTGCCGGGTCTTGCGGGCCAGCCAGGCCACGTAAGCCTGCGCATCCGCCCAGGCGATGCAGGTGACGGGGTGCTCGTCGAGGGCATTGGCCGGCACGCCAGGCGTGCGCCAGTCGCGACGCCCGTCGTCGGCGTAGCGCGCGAGGGACTCATCCCAGACCTGGCACCCCGGGGCGATCTCGTGACCGGTTTCCCGCACGAAGCCGGAAAATTCCGCCCGCGTGACTTCGTGGCGACTCATGGCAAAGGGTCGTGGCAAGGTAATGACCGTCAGTTCAGACTCGGGCGGGCCGGCCCGGACGCCAGGCTCGTCGCTCCCAGCGCCCATCACGTAACTGCCGGCAGGCAGCCTGACCATCTCGGGACAGGCATCGCAGTCGCGGAAGCCCTCCTGGGCCGGGACGCTGGATGACCAACCCAGCAACGCACAGACGGCAAGCAGCCCAGGGAGCACGCGATCTCTGTTCATGCTGGAAAGGCTGTCATGGGCGCGAGCTGCCGGCAAGCCCCTGCTCCGGCTCAACCAATCCTTACCGGCACGTAGATCTGTCCCTCGCCCCGCTGCAGCAGCAGGGCCACCGTCGATCCGGAACCGTCGACCTCGCGACGCAGGGCGGCGAGGCTGTCCACCGGCTTGCCGTTGACGGCGATCAACACGTCGCCGGGTTCGACGCCAGCCAGCGCAGCCGGCCCGTCCACCTCCTCCACCAGCAGCTGCCCCTCGGTGTCGAGCCGACGCTGCTCGGTCCGGCTCAAGGTGCGCACGGTCAGGCCCAGCTTGCCGGTCTGCGAATCGTCCCGGGCGGGCTGACGCTCGGCCACACCCTCCTCCTCGACTTCGCCGACCTTGACGGTCAGGCGCCTCGCCTTGCCTTCCCGCCAGACCTCGAACTCCACTCGCGTGCCCGGCTCGACCTCGGCGACCAGTGGCGGCAGGTCTCCCGAGGCTTCCACCGCCTGCCCGTCCACGGCAAGGATGACGTCACCAGGCCGGATACCGGCTTCATCGGCGGGCCCCTTGCGTTCCACCGAACTGACCAGGGCGCCCCGCGGGCGATCGAGCCCGAAGGAATCCGCCAGCGCCTGGTTGACGTCCTGGATCGTGACACCGATACGCCCCCGCTTGACCCGACCGTGCTCGATCAGCTGGTCCCGTACGCTGACTGCCACGTCGATGGGTATGGCAAAGGACACGCCCTGATAGCCGCCGGTCCGGCTGTAGATCTGCGAGTTGATCCCGACGACCTCGCCCCTCAGGTTGAACAGCGGACCACCGGAATTACCGGGGTTGACCGCCACGTCGGTCTGGATGAACGGGGTGTAGGCGTCGCCCGGCAGCGAGCGGGCCTTGGCGCTGACGATGCCTGCCGTGACCGAGTTTTCGAAACCGAACGGGGAGCCGATGGCGACCACCCACTCACCGACCTTCAGCGCCTTGGGATCGCCCAGCCTGACGTAGGGCAATTCGCTGGCCTCCACCTTCAGCACGGCGACGTCTGTGCGCCCATCGATGCCGACCACCTCGGCCACATATTCGCGCCGGTCGGTCATCTTGACCGTCACCTCGCTGGCACCCTCGACCACATGGGCATTGGTGAGGATGTAGCCATCCTGGCTGACCAGGAAGCCAGAACCCTCGCCGCGCTCGGGTGGCCGCGGTCCGCGCGGCATGCCGAAACCGAAGCGTTCGAAAAATTCATACATGGGGTCGGAAGGATCGATGCCCGGCAAGCCGCCACGACTGGTGGAGCGTGCGACCGTGGACACGTTGACTACAGCCGGCCCGAAGCTTTCGACCAGCGGACTGAAATCCGGCAACCCTGCAGCGTTGACGGTAACCGGCACCGCCGGGGGCGGTTGCACCCCGGCCAGGCGAGGCGCATCGGCTCCGTCAGAGGAGCGCTCATCACCGGCGCAGGCCGCCAGCAGCAGGGACGCAATGATTGCCAGCGCCAACCAGCGCGGCGCGAAGGCGTTAAATTCTCTTTCGGCAATCATGGACCTACCTCCATGCGTCCGACCAGCCCGGGATGGCAAAGTTGCAACGGCTTGGCGCCGCGTTATAGTCGCACGCCATGATGAAGCTCGCTCGTACTTTGTTCTGGGTCGTCGCCTTTACACCGCTGCTGTCGGCGGCCGCCACGCTGCCCGACCGGCCCCGCGCGGTCCTGCGCCAGCAACTGGTGAAAGAAGAGTCTGTCACAGTCGTCGTCCGCGACGTGTCGAGCGGAGAGAGCCTGATCGAGCTCAATCCGCTCACGCCCCGCTCACCCGCCTCCACACTCAAGCTGCTGCCCACCTGGGTGGCCCTCGAGATGCTCGGACCCGCGCACAGCTGGAAGACCCGGGTGTTTGCGGACGGCCCGGTCCGCGGTGGGGTGCTCAAGGGCAACCTCTACCTGCAGGGTGGCGGGGATCCCATGCTGACCCTCGAGCGCTGGTGGAAACTGATCACCGACCTGCGCCAGACGGGACTGCGGGTCATCGAGGGCGACGTGGTCATCGACGAGGAGCTGTTCGCTCCCCTGGCCGAGCGCCGGGGCGACTTCGACCGCCGTCCGCAGCGCACCTACAACGTGCTGCCCCATCCGCTGCTGATCAACCTGCAGAGCATCGAGTTCACGGTCAGGCCGGCCGACGACGGGCGCAGCATCGAGGTCGGCGCCACGCCACTGCCCAGCAACCTCGAACTGCAGAACCGGATCCGGCCCTCAAACGGGCCCTGCAACAGCCGCAATCGCGATTTTTCCATCCAGCACTCCGAGGACAATCCCCTGAGCCTGGTGGTCAGCGGGACGGTATCGGTGAATTGCCCGCCGCAAAGTGCGCGCCAGGCAGTCATGACCCCGGTCGACTACGCCTATGGCAGCTTCCGCCAGCTCTGGGAACAGCAGGGCGGCAGCATCGGCGGCGGGCTGCTGCGGGCACCCACCCCACCCAAGGCCAAGCTCCTGCTCTCGCGAGATTCGCCGACGCTCGCCGAAGTCGTCCGCGTGGTGAACAAGTTTTCCATCAACGTCATGACCCGTACCCTGGTACTGACGATTGCGACCGAGAACGGCAGCCTGCCGGCCACCAGCGCGGCCGGCGAAGCGCTGATTGACGGGTGGTTGCGCAACCAGGGATTGGTGTTCGAGGAGTTGATCATCGACAACGGCTCTGGCCTGTCGCGCAAGGCCCGCATGTCGGGTGACAGCATGGCGCGCATGTTGGCTGCTGCCTGGCGCAGCCGCTATGCGCCGGAATTTATCGCCACGCTGCCGATGGGAGGCCTGGACGGCACCTTGCGCAAACGCTTCAAGAGGCTCAAGGACCCGAGCCGCGTGCGAATGAAGACCGGCAGCCTGAACGGCGTGAGTTCACTGGCCGGCTACGTCACCGGTCGATCGGGGCGCACCTATGCCGTGGTGATCATGGTCAACCAGAAGGGTGCGCAGTACGGCTCCGGCGACCTCATCGAAGGTGCCGTCGTGGACTGGGTGCTCGATCAGTGACCCAGACGGGCGGTCAGCCAGGGCTGAAAGGCGCTCTCCAGCACCTGTCGCCAACCTTGCCGATATTCCTGACGAAGCAGGGCTGCAACCTCGCCTAAGGCCTCCCAGCCGCCGTGGGTCAGGGAGA
>JAUMBX010000003.1:0-1612 GCA_032119515.1 Steroidobacteraceae bacterium
CATGGCCACCGCGGTGCTCATCCTCGCGAGGGCTGGCCAGCGTGAAGCCCATGCCCTCGCAGTGGCTGTCGACCAAGTCGATGAACAGCCGGCTGAGGGCCGATTGCTTGCGGCGCAGTGCCGCCTGATCGGCCTCGAGCAGCAGGTCCACGCCTTCCTCCAGGGCCATCAGGGAAAGGATGGGTGGCGTTCCGCAACGGAAGCGCCCGATGCCGGGGTCCGGTCGATAGGTCTCGTCAAAAGCAAAGGGCTCGCGATGCCCCAGCCAGCCGGACAGCACGGCGGGCGCGACAGGCTGGTGCCGGCGTGCCACGTAGATGAAGGCGGGAGCACCAGGCCCGCCATTCAGGAACTTGTAACCACAGCCCACGGCGAAGTCGACGCCCGCGGCCTCGACGTCCACGGGCACCGCGCCGACGCTGTGGCTGAGGTCCCAGGCCACCAGGGCCCCGACGTCATGGGCAGCGCGGGTGATGCCCGCAAGGTCGTGAATGGCGGCACTGCGGTAGTTCACGTGGGTCAGCGTGAGCACGGCGATGGACTCATCGAGCCTGGCCAGCAGGCGCTCCGGTGGAACCACCTCGCAGCGCGAGCCGGTCAGCGATTCCAGGCCCTGCATCATGTAGAGGTCGGTGGGAAAATTGCCGGACTCGGAGAGCATCACGGAACGGCCAGGACGCATCGCAAGCGCTGCGGCCAGGCACTTGAACAGGTTGATGGAGGTCGAATCCGCAACCAGCACCTCGCCGCTGCCGGCACCGATGAGACGCGCGATCTTGTCCCCGATCCGGGATGGGGCCTCGATCCATCCAGCGGTCTCCCAGGAACCGATCAGTCCGTCGCCCCATTCCCTGTCCGTGACCTCGGTGATGCGGGCTTTGGCCCGAATGGGCAGCGGCCCGAGGGAGTTGCCGTCCAGGTAAACCATCCCAGCGGGTAGATGGAACTTCTGGCGGAATCCGCCCAGGGGATCCACCTGATCCATTGCCCTGACTTGTTCCAACGTCATCGAGACCATGTGACTCCGTTGCAAGCTGCTTCGGAAAGCGGGAGTCTATTGACTAGGCCGCCCCCCGCTCAAGTTCATCCGTCGGAAACTGTACCTGAAAATTACCGCCATCCTGCTGTCCTGCGATGCCGCGAAATTCGTGGGCGATGCGCTGCAGAGCCTGCTGCAGCAGGACTATGTCGGTGAGGTCGAGGTGATCGTCTCCGACGATGCCTCCACCGACGGCAGCGAAGAATTGCTCGAGCGGGCTTTGGCGGCTTATACGGGGCCCTGGTCGTGTCGCCTGATCAGGCAGGCTTCCCGTTCAGGCAGCAAGAGCGCCCACCTCAATCGCCTCCGCGGCATGGTGACTGGCGACCTGGTGGCCACCTTTGATGCGGACGACGAGTCGCTGACCTCACGCCTGCGCCTGCTGGCAGACGTGTTCGCCGGGGATGAATCCGTCAAGGCCGTCTATTCAGGATTCGACGTGATGGATGAGGCGGGCAGCCGCGTGCGCATCGCTGCCTACCGCGCCCGCGAACTGGCACAGCAGCAGGCGCAGGCGCAGCAGCAGGGCGGCGACGGCGGCCGCAGGCAGCAGCGTGGCGGCGGCGGCGGCGC
>JAUMBX010000004.1:0-548 GCA_032119515.1 Steroidobacteraceae bacterium
TCGAGCCCCGCGACGTAATCCGCGATAAAGGCATTGGCCTCTTCGCGCGTGAGGTTCGAGGTGGAGTTCACCTTACGGCGGAAGGTGGCGAGGAGTTGCGACGCACCGAACTGCACGTAGTTGAGCACCTCGGTGACGGTGTCCCCCTCGACCAGGTCCGTGATTTCGTAGCCCCCCTCGGGCGTCAGGCGAACGTGCACGGCGTTCGTATCGCCGAACAGATTGTGCAAGTCGCCGAGAATTTCCTGGTAAGCACCGACCAGGAAGGCGGCCAGGTAGTAGTCCTCGCCCGGACGCAGCGAATGCACCTCGAGCGAGCGCTTGATGTCGCGATGCGAGACGAAGCGATCGATCTTGCCGTCCGAGTCGCAGGTGATGTCGGCCAGCACCGCTTGCCGGTCCGGGTACTCGTTCAGCCGGTGCACGGGCACGATGGGGAAGACCTGCTCGATGGCCCAGGAGTCGGGCAGCGACTGGAACACCGACATGTTGCAGAAGTAGGTGTCGGTGAGGACTGCATCGAGGTGCTCGAGCTCCTCGGGGATGCG
>JAUMBX010000004.1:558-13132 GCA_032119515.1 Steroidobacteraceae bacterium
TCGCGCCAGTTGTCGCGGTAGACGAGATCGTTCCAGTCGGGGATCAGGTTCCAGAGCGGACAACCGTTGTTGCAGAAGGGGATCCCGCAGTCCATGCAGCGGCTCGCCTGGTCACGGACCTTGGCGCAGGTCGCCCAGTACAGGCGCTCGGCGAGGCCGCGCATCTCCAGCGACAGGTAGCCGAGGCTGAACATCTGCAGGGCCTGATCGCGCGCCTCCTGGGCGTCGTGCCAGCACTCCACCAGCCGTCGCTGGCTGACCGAGTCGTAGGCCTGCCACAGGTCGCGCAGGGGCTGGGGAAGCTCCTGCGCGTCCACTGGCTCATTGATGTCGGTGCCGAGCCGTTCCGGGCGGTTGGCGCCCAGCACGTTGAAGACCAGTACGCTGTGATGCGCCGCAATGGCCCGGCCGGATTCGCTGATGATGGTGGGGTGGGGGATGCCACGCGTGTCGCAGACGCTGGCGATCCGGTAGACCACGTCGCTGGCATACTCGCGCACGGAATAATTCATCGACGACTCGAAGTTGGTCCGCGAGCCGTCGTAGTCGACGGCCAGTCCCCCGCCCACGTCGATGTATTCGAGCCCGGCGCCCAAGCCGACCAGCTCGGCGTAGACGTGGGCAAGCTCACCTACGGCATCCTTGACGCGGCGGATGTCGTGCAGCTGTGAGCCCGGGTGGCAGTGAACCAGCTTCAGGCAGTCGAGCATCGAGTGCTGCTTGAGCACCTCGACCAGCTCCAGCAGCTCGGTGGCAAACAGGCCGAACTTGGAGCGGTCGCCGGCCGATTCGCGCCAGCGACCCGTGCCCTCGGCGGCCAGCTTGACGCGCACGCCGATGGACGGCCGGACCCCGTAGCGCGCGGCCTGACGCAGGATCATGCCCAGCTCGTCGAAGTTTTCCACCACCGGGATGATTCGTCGCCCGAGCTTGCTGGCCAGGATCACTGCCTCGATGTAGCTGTCGTCCTTGAAGCCGTTGCAGATGATGAGGCGACCCTCGGCGTCCCCGGTCATGGCCATGACCGCCAGCAGCTCGGGCTTCGACCCCACCTCGAGCCCGAAACCCAGCTCGGCGCTGCCCCGATAGACCTCCTCGACCACCAGCCGCTGCTGGTTGACCTTGATGGGGAATACCGCAGCGTAACGGCCCCGGTAGCCATTCTCGGTGATCGCAGCAGCGAAGGCACCGTGCAGCGAACGCAGGCGATGGCGCAGGATGTCCGAGAAGCGGATCACCAGTGGGGCGGTGAGGTCGCGCGCCTTCAGTTGTTCGACCACCTCATGGAGGTCGATTTCCCGGGCCGGGTCGCAATCCGGCCGGACCACCAGATGCCCGGCCTCGTTCGCGTGGAAGTAGCCGCCGCCCCAGTCCTGCACCGCGTACAGCGCCAGGGAATCCTCGACGCTCCAGCCGGCGCCGCGGTTGAGGGGAGATGGGTTGCTCACGTCGCTACCTCCCGGAAAGGGGCGCGCAAGATAGCAGATCGCGCGCAGATGTAAACCGTTGCTCAGCCCGGTGGATCGGTGGCCACCGGTCGAGCGGCGTCGCGGATCCACTCGCTCCAGGAGCCTGCATAGAGCCGGCCGCGGGGCAGGCCGGCATGCGCCAGTGCCAGCAGGTTGTGACAGGCGGTCACGCCGGAGCCGCACATGCTGACCACCTCGGCGGCATCCCGACCGGCCAGCGTCGTCGACCAGCGCCGGCGCAGCTCTTCAGGTCGCAGGAACCTGCCGGACGGGTCGAGGTTGGTGTTGCAGAAGTGGTTGCTGGCCCCGGGCACATGGCCCGCCACCGGATCCACCGGCTCCTGGTGGCCGGCGAACCGCTCCGGGGCCCGCGCGTCGACCAGCAGGCAGCCCTGGTCGAGCAGGCCTTGCAGGGCAGCGGTCGTGACCAGCCACTCGTGGTGCCAGGCGGGCTGGAATTGGGTGGCCGTGCGCGGCCTTATCGAGGTGACGAGCTCCAGTCCAGCTGCCTGCCAGGCCGCGAGCCCGCCGTCGAGCACGGCGGCCCTGGAGTGCCCCGCCCACTGCAGCATCCACCAGAGTCGCGCCGCAAACTGCCCGCCGCCGCCGTCGTAGGCCACCACCTGGGTCTCCGGCGTGATGCCCCAACCGGACAAGGTGGCGACCCAGGCCTCAGGCGAGGGCAGCGGATGGCGCCCGGTGGCGGTCGACTGCGGGCCGGACAGCTCGGTCTCCAGGTCTGCATGCAGCGCGCCGGGCAGATGGCCCTGCGCCCACTCGCGACGGCCCTGCAGCGGGTCGCCGAGGCTCGCACGGCAGTCGATGAGCAGCCAGTCGGGATCCGTGAGCCGCCCCGATACGTTCTCTACATCGATCAGGGTATCGGCCACGGTCATCGCTCCTGTCGATGGTGTCGGCGCATTCTAGCCGGCGTCCGGCCCCGCGGTGGCAGGCATGGGGTAACATCCCCTACCACTACCAGAGACCGCGGAACAGGGTGTCATGACCAGCCACAAAGTTCACTGTCATTTTCCGGGCCGCCTGCTGTTCATCGGTTTTGGCAGCATCGGGCAGGGCATACTGCCGCTCATTCTTCGTCACATTGGCGGCCTGACCCCGGATCGCATCACGGTGGTCACCGCCGATGACGCGGGCCGCGAGGAGGCCGAGGCCTTCGGGGTGAGGTTCATCAACCACCCGCTCACCCGCGAGAACTATCGCCATGTGCTCGACCCACTGGTGGGTCGCGGCGACTTCCTGCTGAACCTCTCGGTGGAAGTGTCCAGCGTGGCGCTGATCAAGCTGTGCAACGAGAAGGGCGCACTTTACCTCGATACCTGCATCGAGCCCTGGCCCGGCGGCTATGACGACCCCAGCATTCCCGCCAGCCGGCGCACCAACTATGCGCTGCGCGAGGAAGTGCTGGAACTGCGCAAGTCACGACCGGGCGGTCCCACCGCAGTCATCACCCACGGCGCCAATCCGGGCCTGGTGTCGCACTTCGTCAAGCAAGCCCTGCTGGACATCGCCGCCGACACCGACCTCGAACTTGCCGAGCCTGGCACCCGTGAGGAATGGGCCGCGTTGGCCCAGCAGCTGGGCGTCAAGGCCATCCACATCGCCGAGCGCGATACGCAGGTCTCGGCGCAGCCCAAGCAGCCCGGGGAGTTCGTCAATACCTGGTCGGTCGACGGTTTCATCAGCGAGGGTAGCCAGCCGGCCGAGCTCGGCTGGGGCACGCATGAGAGACATTTTCCCCGCGACGGGCGCCAGCACGACTTCGGTCGACGCAGCGCCATCTTCCTCACCCAGCCGGGTTGCTCCACGCGGGTGCGCACCTGGACCCCGCTGGCGGGGCACTTCCATGGGTTCCTCATCACCCATGGTGAGTCCATCTCCATCTCGGATTTCCTCACCGTTCGCGAGGGCGACAAGGTCGCCTACCGTCCCACCGTTCACTACGCCTATCACCCTGCCGACAATGCCGTCCTGTCGGTGCATGAGTTCTGCGGCCGTAATTTCCGCGAGCAGGAGCGCAAGCGGATCATGATGGAGGACATCACCGCTGGCATCGATGAGCTGGGCGTGCTGCTGGCCGGTCACCGCAAGAATGCCTACTGGTACGGTTCGCAACTGTCCACCGACGAGGCGCGACGGCTGGTCCAGTTCAACAGCGCCACCTCGCTGCAGGTCACGGTGGCGGCGCTGTCGGGCATGATCTGGGCCATCGAGAATCCGAACGCGGGCATCGTCGAGCCGGATGAGATCGACTTCCGACGCAACCTCGAGATCTGCCTGCCCTATCTCGGGCCGGTGGTCGGCAAGTACACGGACTGGACGCCGGTCTCCGACCGTGGCCGGTTGTTTCCCGAGGATCTCGACGAGGCCGATCCCTGGCAGTTCAAGAACGTGCGGGTGATCTGAGGTCCGTCAGTCGTAGGCAATGGCCGTGATGATCAGCCGGCGGGGGCCCCGCGGGGTGTCCACGGTCACCTCGTCGTCGAGTCGCTTGCCCATCAGCGCCCGTCCAAGCGGCCCGTCCATGCTGAGGTAGTCCGGCTGCCGGTCGTGCTCGTCGGGCCCCACGATGCGATGGCGGGTCGTGGCGCCGGCTGCGTCCTCGACCTCCACCCAGGCGCCGAAAAAAACCCTGTCCCGGTCCGCGGGCGGTTGGTCGACCACCACCATGCCGTCCAGTCGCTTGCGCAGGAAGCGCACCCGGCCGTCGATCTCGCGCAGGCGCCGCTTGCCGTAGATGTACTCGGCATTCTCGGAGCGATCTCCCTGGGCGGCTGCCTCGGCGACTGCCCGGGTCACTTCCGGACGCTCGACCGACCAGAGCTGATCGAGCTCGGACTGCAGCCTGCGCGCGCCCTCCGGGGTGATGAACCTCGAGCCAGCCTGCGCCGGGGGGCGCCACCTTCCCATTTCGTGAACTCCGTCAACTTCGGCGCCCTGCGGTGTGCGCCAGTTCAAGTTATGTCAGCCGCCTTTCGGTTCAAATGGAATCTGGATGGAACGAGTTCCATCCAATCCCCTGGCGGACCTCTGACCTTCCCTTCATGGATGTCCGCTACTCGAGCCCCCGCTCATGCGGGGGCTCTTTTTTTTATGTGACTTGGCCTAGTGTAGCGCCAATGAGCAGTCCGGGATTTCCCGACCACTTTTCCGGCCACGCCGAGCTGTATGCCAGGCTCAGGCCCGGCTATCCGGCCACCCTGTTCGAGTTCCTGTCCGCCGCGGCACCCGATCGTGAGCTGGCCATCGACACCGGTACCGGTAACGGGCAGGCGGCGCGCGAGCTGGCGGCTCGCTTCAGGCGGGTGGTGGCCACCGACCCCAGCGCGGCGCAGCTCAGTCACGCTCCCCCGCTGCCCAACGTCCGCTACCGGCAGGGTCTCGCCCAGGATACGGGTGAGCCCGCCGGCAGTTGCCAGCTGATGACCGCGGCCCAGGCCGCACACTGGTTCGACTGGCCCGCGTTTGGCCTCGAGGTGCATCGCGTGCTGGCCCCGGGTGGCGTGCTGGCCATCTGGACCTATGAGCTGTTCCGCGTGGACCAGGGCATCGATGCCCTGGTCGATGATTTTTACCGACACGTCGTGGGACCTTACTGGCCGCGCGAGCGCCGCCACGTGGAGGAAGCATATGCGCGCCTGTGGGTCGAGGGCCTGGCGCGACTGGACTGCCCGCGGTTCGAATTCCGCAGCCTGTGGTCGGCGGACGACGCGCTCCAGTACCTCTCTACCTGGTCCGCCGTCCAGCGTTGCCGCCAGCTGCGGGGCGGCGATCCGCTGGCATGCCTGCGCCCGCCGATGCTGCGGGCCTGGGGCAGCGGCCAGCGTGAGGTGGCCTGGCCCATCCACCTGCGGGCAGGCTGCAAAAGCCGGGACGGCATCTGTTAGCATTCGGGGATGCGAAGGGAAGGTTGCGGGCGCCTGGCCCGACTACTGGCGGTTGTCTGCGCGGGAGCGGCCCTCGCGGCCTGCGCGCCCTTCGGCTCACTGTGGAAATCCCGGGAAGCCCCGCCGCCTCCCGGGCCGGAGCTGCCACCGCCCCCCGTCGAAGTGCCCATGGCCAGCGCGAGCCACCGGTTCCGCGTGGAGGCGGGAAGTGACCTGGTCGGGGCGGTGCAGGTCACCCTCGCGCGGCACGAAGACACGCTCCCGGACCTCGCCCGCCGCTTCAACATCGGCTATGAGGAAATCGTCCGCGCCAACCCCGGGGTAGACCCCTGGCTGCCGGGTGAGGGAACGCGCATCACCCTGCCGACCCGCTTCATCCTGCCGGATGCGCCCCGCTCGGGCGTGGTGATCAACCTTGCGGCCATGCGCCTGTTCTATTACCTGCCGTCAGGAGACGGGGAGGGCCTCGACGTCATCACCCACCCGATCGGCATCGGCAAGGTGGGCTGGAGTACGCCCGAGGGCAAGACCCGGATCACCTCGCGCGTGAAGGACCCGACCTGGACTCCTCCCCAGTCGGTTCGCAAGGAGCACGCGAAAAACGGCGACATCCTGCCAGCCAAGGTGCCGCCCGGCCCCGACAACCCGCTCGGGCGTCACATGATGCGCTTCGATTGGCCCAGTTACCTCATGCATGGCACGAACAAGGCCTACGGAGTCGGCATGCGTTCCAGCCACGGGTGCATCCGGCTCTACCCGGAGGACATCAAGGTGTTGTTCGACCAGATTCCGATCGGCACCAGCGTCACGGTGGTGAACCAGCCCTACCTGCTCGGCTGGGAGGGCGACACCCTGCTGGTCCAGGCCTACGGGCCGCTGGAGGATGACGAGCGCGACTGGCAGCACGGACCTGCCAGCCTGCGCAAGAAGGCTGCGCGCTCAAAATCCGAACTCTGGAAGCGCATCGTCACGGCTGACGGGAGTGGGAGCGTGGATTGGGAGCGGGCCAGGACCCTGGCCGCCAGCCCGACCGGGATCGCCATGCCCATCTCGCTGGGCGTCGAGGACACCCTGGAAAACCTGCTGGCTGCCGCTCCCGTGGTCAGGAACGCCCTCCCGCTCGGTGCCAACTGGGATGGCAACGAGGACCAGTACGCCGAGGACGAGCAGGGCTTCAGGCAGATGCTGTCCGAGCGCGAGCCCGCGCCGGTCGCGGGTGGGCGTTGAGCATGCCGAGCGAGTGGCTGAAAGTGATGATGGAAGAGGTAGCTCGCCGCAGGGAGGAGAACCTCAAGGCTCGCGAGCAGCCACCGACCGTGCCGGCCAGTCGCCCCTCGGAGAGCGCTGCCAGACCCGCGCGCAGGAAGACCTGATACCGTGTCGGCTCCGGCGGGAGACTGACGCAGGTGCAGGAGCCGACAACAGGAGTCCAGGTCGGTTACGGTTCGGGGCCCGGACAGGCGATCGAGCGCCTGCCCACCGGCATCGCCGCCTTCGTTGGGCGCAGCCTGCGCGGTCCCCTGAACCAGCCGGTCACCGTCCGCAGCTTTGCTGACTTCCAGGCCGTGTTCGGCGGACTCTGGAAGCCCAGCCCGATGTCCTACGCGGTGGACCAGTTCTTCGAGAACGGCGGGGCGGAAGCCGTGGTGGTGCGGGTCGCCAACGGCGCGCGAGGCTGCACCCTCCGGGTGGAGACCGGTGCCGAGCCGCTGCTGCTGAGGGCCATTGCGCCGGGCACGCGCGAGTTCCTGCGCGCCGCCGTGGACCTCGACGGCATCGGCGACAATGAGGAACAGCGTTTCAACCTCATCGTGCAGCGCCTGCGCGCCCCCGGCACCGAGCAGATCGAGTCACAGGAGATCTACCGCGGTGTCTCGGTCGATCCCACATCCGCTCACTTCATCGCTGCGGTGCTGGCCGAGTCGAGCCTGGTGAGGCTGGCCGGGGACGCGCCCAGGCTCCGTCCCGCTCCGACCCTGTCGGCCACTGGCAGCGTCGCCTATGCGCACAGCAGATCCGACGGCGATGACGGCACCGTGCTGATGGACTACGACCTGATCGGCTCGGCCGAGGAGCGCACCGGCCTGTTCGCCCTGGAAGACGCCGAGGCCTTCAATTTTCTCTGCCTGCCTCCCCACTCCCATGAACAGGATATCGGCCCCGGCGCATTGCTGGTCGCGCACCGTTACTGCGTGGCGCGCCGGGCCGTCCTGCTGGTCGATCCCCCAAGAGCCTGGGATACGCCGGACAAGGCGCTGCTGGGGTGCAGGGAGTGGGTACTCAACAGCGAGGATGCGGTCATGTACTTTCCGCGCCTGCTTGCCCTCGACAAGCTGAGGGGTCGCTTCGAGGCCTTCGGTCCGTCCGGGGCGGTGGCAGGGATGCTGGCGCGTGCCGATCGTCGCAGCCCCGTGTGGCTCGAGGACCTCTCTGACGTTGCCGGACTGCGCCCCGGTTTCAGGCCGCAGCTGGTGCTGGCCGATGCGCAGCGCGAGCAGTTGGCCAATTGGGGCGTCAACGGGCTGAGCGCACGTCGCCCCGGCACCGCCGGCGCATCGTCGCCCCGCACACTGGCCGGCCGGGCGGTGGAACCCCACAAGCGGGAGCTGGCTGCCCGCCGGTTTACGCTGTTCGTGCTGAACTCCATCGAGCGTGGCACCCGCTGGGCCGTCTTCGAGGCGCCGGGTCCTGCCACCTGGCAGGCACTGACGGGGCAGGTGCCCGGCGAGCGCTGGTTCGTGGCCTGTGATGAGCGCCTGAATCCGCTGGCCGGCGACGAGACTTGCCTCAACCTGCTGGTCGGGTTCGCTGCCGGATCGCAGCCTCGCCTGTCGGCCTGGCTGCTCAGCCATCGTCCGGGGAGCAGCCAGTTCAGGCCACGTCAGCTCGATCCGGTGGCCATCGGCAATCTGCTGGCCGAGGCGCGACGTCCGGACCGGATCGGGCGCGGCGTGCTGGCCGAGGCCGGCTGATGGATGCCCGGACCGCCGCGCTGGCGGCGATGGGCGCCTACTGCCTGCTCATGCTGGGCATCGGTGCCTGGGCAGCTTCGCGTACTCATGACCAGGAAGATTTCTTCCTGGGTGGCCGCCGCCTCGGCCCCGTGCTCGCTGCGCTGTCCCAGGGGGCCACCCAATCGTCCGCCTGGACCCTCGTGGGCGTCAGCGGCGCCGCCTATGCCTGGGGCCTGTCCGCGGTGTGGATCTGGTTATCGGTGGTCGCCGGCTATGCACTCAACTGGGGCTGGGTGGCGCCGCGTCTGCGGAGGCTTTCACGCCGGCAGGGCAGCCTGACCCTGGTCCAGCTGCTGGCCGGTAGCGAGACCGACGGGCCTGCTGGCTGGCTCAGGCGCAGCGCCTCGCTGGTCATCGTCGTCTCCTTCCTTTTTTATGCAGCGGCGCAGTTCCAGGCTGCCGGTGCGGCCTTTGCGGTCAGCCTCGACCTCGACCTGCAGGTCTGCATCCTGGCTGGCGCCCTGCTGATCATCGCCTACACCCTGGTCGGCGGCTTTTGGGCGGCGACCGTCTCGGACGGCGTGCAGGCCTGCCTGATGCTGCTCGTGGCGATAGGACTCCCGGTCGCGGGACTCCTTGCCGTGGGTGGGCCGGTGGCGATGCTCGGGCTGCTCGACTCGGCCGGCGCGCAGCAGGCTGACTGGCTGGGTGGGCGTGGCGGCGCGGCCGCAGTGGCCTTCGTCGTGGGTACGCTGGGCATCGGGCTGGCTGCCCCGGGGCAGCCGCATGTCGTCAACCACTTCATGGCCGCCCGGGACGACGAGGCCATCCGCAGGGGTGGCTGGATCGCGCTGACCTGGATCGCCCTGATCCTCGCTGGCATGCTCATCGTCGGCTGGTGTGCGCGGGCCTTGACGGTGACCGATCCCGAGTCGGTCATCTACCTGGGCGCTGCGGCCTGGCTGACGCCAGCGGTGGGCGGCATCGTGGCGGTGGCCGTGATGTCGGCAATCATGTCGACGGCTGACAGCCAGATCGTCACTGCGACGTCCAGCCTGACCGTCGACCTGAAGGGCTCGGGTACGAGGTTTCCCGGAACCCAGCGCCTGCTGACGACCCGCCTGGTCCTGGTGGGTTTCGGACTGGCTGCTGCCGCGGTGGCACTCTTCGCTCCGGCGAGCATCTACGGCCGGGTGCTGTTTGCGTGGAACGCGCTGGGCGCGGCCTTCGGCCCGCTGGTCCTGCTCGCCGTGTCAGGCAAGCCCTGTCGGCCGCTCGCAGCGCTTGCCGGGCTGTGGACCGGCTTCCTGCTGACGGTGGCCCTGTATCTCGCCCCCAACGCCGAGGGCGACGTGCTGGAGCGGGTCCTGCCGTTCCTGGCGGCGCTGGGTGTCAGCCTGCTGGTGGACCGTCGAGCGCTTGCCCCTGGGCGACGGGCAAGGGCCGGTGCCGACACTCGATGAGTGGCTCTGGGGTCCACGGTGATAAAATGCCGCATGCCCCGGCGCTACGTCATCTTCTCGCACGGCAAGGAAAGCGGCCCCTGGGGCTCCAAGATTTCCGCGATGGCCGACCTGGCCCGCACCGAGGGCTACGAGGCCGACTCGGTCGACTATCGCGGCATCGACGACCCCGAGGTGAGGGTCACCCGCCTGCTGAGCTTTTGCCGCGACCTGCAGGGTGAACTGGTGCTGGTGGGATCGAGCATGGGTGGCCATGTGGCCACCAAGGCCTCTTCGCTGCTCAGGGCCCGGGGCCTGTTCCTGCTGGCACCGGCCTTCTACATGCCGGGCCTCGAGCACCTGACGCCGCAGCCGCACGCTTGTCCCATCACCATCGTTCACGGCTGGTCGGATGAGGTGGTTCCCCATGAAAACAGCATCCGTTTCGCGCGCGAACATGGAGCGACCCTGCACCTGATCGACGCGGACCATCGCATGCAGGAGCAGATCGCCCTGATCAACTACCTCTTCGAATACTTCCTGGTCAGCCTCGACCTGTCGGACATGCGCGCCCGCTGACCCGGCATGCGCTATCTGGGCACCGACCGCACCGCACTCTGGCTGCTTCGGGCCCTCTCCCGGCCGTTCCTGCGCGCCACGCTCATGCCGCGCGACGTGGCGGACAGGCTGCCTGGCAGAAAGCGACAGGTCCTGTACATCCTGGAGGAACGGGGGGTCTCCAACCTGCTGGCCCTCGAGAAGGGCTGTGAAGCCGCGGGGCTGCGCGGGCCGCTCCGGCGCATCCGCCTCGGCAGCCTGTCGCTCCGGCGTTCCTTCCTGGCGATCGAGAGGCGGGCGGGCGTGCTGCGCAAGCGCCCGGACCGGCGGCTGCCTACCGAGCTGCGTGAGTTGCTGGTGGCCCTCGCTGCCGACGACACCCTGGAACTCGAGGTGATTCCGGTGGCCGTGTTCTGGGGCAGGGCGCCGCAGAAGGAGCGCTCGTGGCTGGACCTTGCGTTCTCCGAGAGCTGGGCACTCATGGGCCCCATACGCCGCCTGCTGGCGATCCTGTTCAACGGACGTGCCACGCTGGTGCGCTTCGGCGAGCCGCGGCCGCTGCGCGGTTGGCTGGAGGGTGGCAGCGAGCCTTCGCGTTCCGCCAGGCGCCTGCTGCGTGACTTGCGCCACGAGTTCCGCCAGATGCGGCTCGACACCTTGGGACCGGAGCTGGCCACGCGCCGCTCGGTCACCCAGGCCGTGCTGCGCAGCCGTGCGGTGAGGCAGGCGGTCCGGCAGGAGCTGCGCGAGCGCCGCTGCTCGAGGCGTGAGGCGCTGCTCACCGCACGCAAGCTGGTCCACGAGATCGCGGCGGATTATTCCCACGCCTTCATCAGGCTGATGGATGGCCTGCTGACCTGGCTGTGGACGCGGCTCTACGACGGCGTGGACGTCCATAACGCTTCGCGGCTGGAAGGGCTGCCGGCGGGTTGCGAGGTCGTTTACGTGCCCTGCCACCGCAGCCACATGGACTACCTGCTGCTGTCCTGGGTCATCTATCACCGCGGCTTCCCGGTGCCCTATGTGGCGGCCGGCATCAACCTGAACCTGCCGGTGATCGGTCGCTTCCTGCGCAAGGGTGGGGGATTCTTCATCCGTCGCTCCTTCCGCGGCAGCGGCCTCTACCCAGCGGTCTTCACCCGCTACGTGGACGTCATGATGGGTCGCGGTCACCCGCTGGAGTTCTTCATCGAGGGCGGGCGCAGTCGAAGCGGGCGCATGCTGCCGCCCAGGACGGGCATGCTGGCCATGACCGTGCGCAGCTTCCTGCGCCAGCGGCGCCGACCGGTGGCCTACGTCCCGGTCTACTTCGGCTACGAGCGGGTCTTCGAGGCCCGCACCTACCTCGATGAACTGTCCGGCCACGCCAAGCGCAAGGAGAGCATCCTGGGCCTCTTGCGGAGCCTGCCGTCCCTGCTCGGTCGCTTCGGCAGGGTCCAGGTGAGCTTCGGGCACCCGATCCTGCTCGGAGACCTGCTGGATACCCGCTGCCCCGGATGGTCGGAGACTCCGCTGGAGGCCGATGCCCGCCCGCCGTGGTTCAGCGTCGCTGTGGATGAGCTCGCCGGTGCAGTCGTGCGCGGCATCAATTCGGCGGCGGCCATCACGCCGGTCAACCTGCTGGGCATCGTGCTGCTGTCGACGCCCCGCCAGTCCATGGTCGAGGCAGACCTGGTCCGACAGCTGGAACTCTGCGTGCGGCTGCTGGAGCGCCAGCCCTACGCCGAGGGCGCGGTGCTGCCGGTGGCAGATGGGCCGGCGATGATCAAGGCGGGTGAGCGTCTCGGCCTCCTGGTGCGCCAGTCCCATCCATTGGGTGATGTGCTGCGCATGCCCGACGACGTCGCCGTGCTCAGCACCTTCTATCGCAACAATGCCATTCACCTGTTCGCGCTGCCCTCGCTGGTGGCCTGCGCCTTCCTCAACAACGTCACCATGCGTGGCGAGGATGTGCAGCGGCTGGTGGCGCGGGTTTATCCCTTCATCCGCCAGGAGCTCACGCTGCGCTGGGAGGAAGAACAGCTGGAGGGAGAGGTCGAGGCAATCCTGCTCGCGCTGGCGGCAGAGGGCTTGCTCGAGCGTGACCCGAGCGGCTCCGTCTGGCGGCGTTCGCGTACGGGCACTGCCGAGGCGGTGCAATTGTCGCTGCTGGCCCAGACCACGGTGCAGACGCTCGAGCGCTATTACCTGGTCATCTCGATGCTGCTGCGCGCCGGCAGTGGCCAGGTCAGTCGGGATGAACTCGA
>JAUMBX010000005.1:0-10014 GCA_032119515.1 Steroidobacteraceae bacterium
ATCCAGGAACGAGCCCGCCAGGCTGCCCCGGGCCAGCTGGTTCACGAGGACCTGCCGCTGCACCTGCGGGTATTGCGCGACCAGCTGGGTCGCCACATCGACCGGGTGCTGGTCGACTCCCCCGACGCGCATCGTCGCATGGTCGAGTTCGTGATGACCTTCATGCCCGACAGCGTCGGGCGGGTCGAGCAGAGCCGCTCCGACCGACCGCTTTTCGACCTCTACGGCGTCGAGGACGAGATCGGCCGGGCCCTGCAGCGGAACGTGCCGCTCAAGTCCGGCGGGCACCTGGTCGTCGACCAGACCGAGGCCATGACCACCATCGACGTCAATACCGGTGCCTTCGTGGGCCATCGCAACCTGGAGGACACCGTCTTCCGCACCAACCTGGAGGCGGCAATCGCCATCGCCCGCCAGCTGCGCCTGCGCAACCTCGGCGGCATCATCATGCTCGACTTCATCGACATGCAGGACGAGGAGCACCGTCGGCAGGTGCTGCAGGCGCTGGTACGAGCCCTCGCCGACGACCACGCCAAGACCCACGTGCACGGCTTCTCGGCCCTCGGTCTCGTCGAGATGACGCGCAAGCGCACCCGTGAGAGTCTCGAGCATCTCACCTGCCGGGCCTGCCCGACCTGCGAAGGCCACGGGTTCGTGAAGACGGCCGAGACGGTGGCCTACGAGATCTTCCGGGAGGTGTTGCGCCAGGCCCGGCAGTTCGACTTCCAGGAGCTGGTGATACTCGCCAACCGGGAGGTCATCGAGCTGTTGCTGGACGAGGAATCGGCGGCCCTGGCCGACCTCGAGCTGGCCATCGGGAGGCCTATCCGCCTGCAGGCCGAGGCCCAGTACACGGAAGACCAGTACGACCTGGTGCTGGCCTGAGTGAACCGCCAGGCTGTACGCGGGTTTGCGGGGCTGACCAGTTTCTGGCGCTGGCTGGTGCTGCTGGCCAGCGTCGCCGCAGTGGGCGCCATCCTGGTGATCGGGCTGCTACGCCTCGGCTTCGAGCTGGTGGAGGCCAACCGCGAGGAAATCGGCCAGCTGCTGACCGAGGCGACCGGGCTCAGGCTGTCCTACTCCGATCTCCAGTTGCGGGTTGGGCGTCATGGGCCTGAGGTCTTCCTTCCCGGGCTCGCGCTGGTCTCGCCCGAGGGCGTCACCCTGGTCACTGCGGAGTCGGGTCGCGCCAGCCTGGCCCTGCTGCGCTCCGCGTGGTTCGGTCGCTGGGAGGTGGGCCGGGTCATCCTGGAGGCGCCGAACATCAACCTGCTCATCCACGAGGATCATCGCGTGGAGCTGGTGGGCCAGGAAGGTTTCGCTGACAGGATGGAGGGCAGGCCTGGTCGCACCGGACTCGACCGGCTGCCCCGCGGGGTCATCGAGGTACGCAACGCCAGGGTCGGGGTCAGGGACCTCTCGGCCGGGGACGCAGTGTGGGCGCTGACCGACGTAGACCTCGAGTTGCAGCGGAGTGGCAACCGTATCGAACTGGCCGGCAGTGTCGATTTGCCGGCACGCTTCGGTCGCAGCCTCGACGTCGAGGCCGTCCTCGAGGGCGACCTCGCAAGGCCTCAGGCTACCGAATGGCAGGTGGAGTTTTCGGCCCGGCGAGTGGAGCTGGCCGGTGTCCGGCAACTGCTGCCGACCGGCCAGGATTACTTTCCCACCCGCGGCATGGGCTCTTTGCGCCTGCAGGCCAGCGGGCTCGGCAGGGAGGTCGCGGCAGGGCTGCTCGAGCTGGACGTCGAGGATGTCGCCTGGGCAGCCGGTGGGCCTTACGCATTGCTGGCCTATTCGCGCGTGGGCGGGCGAGCGACGCTGCGCCGCCAGCCCGGTCGATGGCAGGTGGCGGTGACGGGCCTCGAACTCTCGCGCGAGAACGCGCGCTGGCGTCCCACCGACCTGCAGCTCGATGGGGGCTTTGATGAGACCGGCTGGCGCTCGATGGAGTTGCGTGCCGGTTCGCTTCGGCTCGAAAACCTGACGCCGCTGGCGGTGCTGATTCCCGGATCCTTCGGTGAGCAGTTCATTGCGTCGGGCCTGGAGGGCATGGTGAGGGACGTGGACCTGCGCTTCGAGCGCGCAGGCAACTGGCCGCAGGTGAGCGGGCAGCTGCGTTTTGCCCGCCTGGGCTTCAGGGCGGTCGGTCGCGCGCCCGGGGTCCGTGGCCTCGAGGGGCGGTTGCGCGGACTGGGTGCCGAGGGGCTGGGCATCGACCTGGAGTCCGGGGCCGTGGAGCTCGACTGGCCCACCCTGTGGGCAGCGCCCGTCACGCTGACCCGTGCGCGGGCCCGGCTGACGGCGAGGTCGATGCCCCTGGGCGTCCAGCTGGCGCTGGATGACGCCGAGTTCGGGCATCAGCAGGGCTCGGCCAGCCTGCGCCTGCGCACGCTCCTCAGGCCTCGGGAGACCGCACTGGTCGATCTCGACGCACAGCTCAATATCACCGATCTGGACCTGGTGAAGGATTTCCTGCCGGTCAATCGCCTGAGCCCCAAGTCGCTTGGCTGGCTGCAGCAGGCCTTCCCCGCGGGACGCGCAGAGGCCCGGTTGCAGCTCACCGGTCCGCTCAGCGGGTTTCCCTACCGCGAAGGTCAGGGCCTGTTCGAGGCGGAGGCCAGCGTGGAGGGCGCAACCTTTGTCTTCGCACCGGGCTGGCAGCCGCTGGAGGATCTCTCGGCGCAGGTTCGCTTCAACGGTCCGTCGCTGACGGTCTCCGCGGCGCACGGCCGGGTCGGGTCTGCCGAGGTCCGCGAAGGAGAATCCTGGATCAGCGACTTTCGCACCGGGGTGATCACGGTGCGCGCCGTCGCGGCAGGCGATGCCGACGGTGTGCAGCGCGTGCTGCGTGAAAGTCCGCTGGCAGCCAAGCTGCCTGCGGCGGTGAAGGACTCCAGCGTCGAGGGACGGCTTGCCGGCGAGCTGGTGCTGTTCATCCCCCTGCGGGAGCCCACCCGACGGGTGGCCACGGTACGTGCCTTCGCCAGCGGAGTCAGTGTCGGCTGGCCGGGCTTTGCCGAGCGGGTCGAGGCTGCCACGGGCGAGGTCTGGGTGCGGAACAGCGAGGTGTACGCGCCGCGCCTGTCCGCGCGCGCGCTGGGCGGGCCGCTTGGCCTCGCGGTGGATACCCGGGAGCGGGAGGGTCAGCGGGTGACTGAGGTGGTCATGGACGGGCAGTTGCTGGCCGAGCGTCTGCAACCCCTGCTGCCGCTGCCCGAGGGCAGGACCCTGGCAGGTGGCACCGCGTGGCGGGCGCTGCTGACGCTCGGGCGGGCGGATTCACCCGCGGCCTACGGCGGCTACCGACTCGAGGTCGCCAGCGACCTGCAGGGGCTCGGCAGCACCCTGCCGGCGCCGCTGAACAAGTCACCGTCGTCGCGCTGGCCCTTGCAGGTAACGCTTACCTCCGAGGCCCGGGAACGTCTGGGGCTGGACCTCAGGCTGCCGGGCAGGGTGGATGCAAGGTTGGCCTTTGCCAAAAACGGGGAGCCGTGGCGGCTCGAGCGGGGCACGCTCCGGCTGGGGCCGGGACGCGCTGGCTCACTGCCCCTGTCGAGCGGCCTGCTGGTGCGCGGCAGGCTTGATCGGCTGGACGTCGACGAGCTCACTTCGCTGCGCTGGTCGAAGCCCGCCAAGCGGCGCTTCAACGAGATCCTTGGGTCGCTCGATCTCGACGTGCAGCGGCTGCGAGTCCTCGGTCGCGACTTCGCCGAGGTCAACCTGGCCATGAGGCCGGCATCCGCCTTCTGGAGCATCGAGGTCGATGCGCCAGCGGTGTCGGGTGGTTTGCGCGTGCCCTACGATTTCCGCGGTGATGAGCCACTGACCGCGAAACTGGATCGTCTGGACCTGCCGGGCAGGACGGTCCTGGCGCAGCAGCCTGCTGACCCCGCGGCCTTGCCCGGACTGCAGCTCGAGATCGATGACCTGAGGCTCGCCGGCACCTCACTGGGCCGTTTGCGCCTTGACGCCATCCGCCTCGGCGATGGGCTCGAGTTCGGCCGCCTGGCAGTGCGCCATCCTGCCTTCGAGGTGGAGGGGCGGGGTAGCTGGCGTGGCACGGCTGCCGATAATCGCAGCGCCTTCGCGGGCAGTCTCGAGAGCACCGACCTGGCCGGCCTGCTGCAGAACTTCCAGCTCGCGCCGGCCCTGGAGTCACGCCGTGCGCGGGCCTCGCTCGAACTCACGTGGCCGGGCCCGCCGGATGCGGACCTGATGGCCCGGGTCTCGGGCAGTGCCAGCATCCAGCTGGTCGACGGCCGGATGAAGGCCGTCGATCCCGGCGCCGGTCGACTGCTCGGCCTGCTGAGCCTCTCGCACATCGGTCGCAGGCTGACGCTGGATTTCGGTGACGTGACGGGTGAGGGCATGTCCTTCGACAGCATCAAGGGCGATTTCCAGTTGCAGGATGGCACGGCGCACACCGAGAACCTCACGCTGCGCGGATCGGTGGCCGACATCGGCATTGCCGGCGACACCAACCTGCGCGATCGAAGCTATGACCAAACGGCAGTCGTCACCGGTGACCTCGGTGCGTCCCTTGGCGTGGCCGGTACCCTGGCCGGCGGGCCGGCGGTCGGTGCCGCGCTGCTGTTGTTCTCGCAGATCTTCAAGGAGCCCTTGAAGGGCGTGGCCAGGGGCTACTATCGCATCACGGGTCCCTGGCAGGAGCCTGAGGTGCGCAAGGTGAGTGCGGAGGAACTGGAAGCTGCAGCGCAGCGCTCCGCCGGCGGGAGCAGCGGCGAATGACCGGCCGTGGCATCGCTGCGATCCAGATGACGTCCGGGCACGAGGTGGCTGCCAACCTTGCTGAGGCTCGCAAGCGGGTCGGCCAGGCCGCAGGCGAGGGTGCCGGCCTGGTGGTGCTGCCGGAGAATTTCGCCTTCATGGCCCGCTCCGAGGTCGAGCGCCGCGGCGTGGTGGAACAGGAGGGCAAGGGCCCGATCCAGGAGGCCCTGGCCTCGATGGCTCGCGACTTCAGGGTGTGGCTGGTCGGCGGAACCCTGCCGATGCACAGCGCCGACGACGCGAGGCCGGCCAACTCCTGCCTGGTCTTCGCCGCCGATGGCAGCCAGGTGGCCCGTTACGACAAGATCCACCTGTTCGACGTCGACGTGCCCGAGCGCGGTGAGTCGTACCGGGAATCCGCCCATGCCGCGCCGGGCAGGGAACCGGTCGTGGTGGACACTCCCTGGGGTCGCCTCGGCCTGAGCGTCTGCTACGACCTGCGCTTTCCCGAGCTGTATCGCAGGCTGGTCGCTGCCGGCGCCGAGTTGTTGAGCGTGCCCGCCGCCTTCACCGTGCCGACCGGCCGGGCCCACTGGGAGGTCCTGCTGCGGGCGCGGGCGATAGAATCACAATGCTGGGTCGTGGCTGCGGCACAATGGGGTCGTCACAGCAACGGTCGTGAGACCTGGGGCGACAGCCTGCAGGTCGACCACTGGGGTCGGGTGGTGGGCCGGCTACAGGAGGGTTGTGGTGTGGTGGTCGCCGTGCCTGACCTCGAGGCGCAGGCACTGGATCGCAAACGTTTTCCGGTGCTCCAACACCGGGTACTGGGGTAAGCGTGACTGGAACGGACATCGAACTCGACGCCTGGCCAATCGCCAGGCAGACGCTGCTGGTTCCTACCGGCCTGGACGAGGGAACCCTCGAACGCACGCTGGGTGAGTTGCTGGGCGCCGGGGTCGATGCCGGTGACCTGTACTTCCAGTTCTCGCGCAGCGAGAGCTGGGCGCTGGAAGACGGCATCGTCAAGTCCGGCTCGCACGGCATCGAGACCGGGGTGGGAGTGCGGGCCCTGGCCGGTGAACGCACGGGTTTCGCCTACTCCGACGAACTGCTGCCCGAGGCGCTGCTGGAGGCGGCGCGCGCCGCCCGGGCCATCGCCGGACACGGTGCCAGTGGCTCGCTGCAAGCCTGGCGGCGTGACCCGGCCAGGACGCTCTACCCGCCACTGGATCCACTCGCCAGCCTCGATGACGTGGACAAGGTGGCCTGGCTGGAGCGGATCGACCGCGCGACCCGGGCCATGGATCCCCGCGTGGAACAGGTGATGGCCAGCCTGTCGTCGGTGCATGAGGTCATCCTGGTGGTCAACAGCGAGGGGCGGCTGGCTGCCGACGTGCGGCCGCTGGTGCGGCTCAACGTCTCGGTCATCCTCGTCAGCGGCGCGCGTCGAGAGCAGGGCTACGCCGGCATGGGCGGTCGTCACGGGCTCGACGAATTGTTGCGCGGAGACCGGCCTTTCGAGCTCGCCCGCGAGGCGGTGCGACTGGCCACGATCAACCTGGAGGCGGTACCGGCCCCCGCCGGGACCATGACCGTGGTGCTGGGGCCCGGCTGGCCCGGGGTGCTGCTGCACGAGGCCGTCGGCCATGGGCTCGAGGGCGACTTCAACCGCAAGGGCACCTCGGCCTTCGCCGGACGCATTGGTCAGTCCGTGGCCTCCCCGCTGTGCACCGTAGTGGACGATGGCACCCTGCCGGGACGCCGCGGTTCGCTCAACGTGGATGACGAGGGCACGCCCACGCAGTGCACCACGCTGATCGAGGGCGGCATCCTCCGGGGATACCTCCAGGATCGCCTCAATGCGCGCCTGATGGGGGTGGCGCCCACTGGCAACGGACGCAGGGAATCCTTTGCCCATCTCACGCTGCCGCGCATGACCAATACCTACATGCTGCCTGGCCCCCATGATCCCGCGGAAATCATCGCCTCGGTGGACAAGGGTTTGTACGCGGTGAATTTCGGCGGCGGTCAGGTCGACATCACCTCCGGCAAGTTCGTCTTTTCCGCCAGCGAGGCTTACCTCATCGAAAAGGGCAAGATTACCGCGCCGGTAAAGGGCGCGACGTTGATCGGCAGCGGTCCCGAGGTGCTGACACGCGTCTCCATGGTGGGCACGGACCTGAAGCTGGACGCAGGGGTGGGTTCCTGCGGCAAGGACGGCCAGACGGTACCGGTCGGGGTCGGTCAGCCCACCTTGCGGGTCGATGGCCTGACGGTGGGTGGGACGAGCGTCGGTTAGGAACGCTGGTCGAGGTAGAGCAGTTCGTAGTCGCCGAGCTTGATCAGGTCACGGTCCTGGAGGCGATGACGGCGCACCCGCGCCGAGCCGATGTAGACCCCGTTGGTGCTGTTCAGGTCCTCGATGGTGCTGCCGTGATCCTCGTTGAGGATCTGGCAATGATGCCGGCTGACGTACTTTTCCTCGATCTGCAGGTCATTCTCCGAGGTACGGCCCACCAGTACGCGACCGGGCAGGAGCGGCAGTTCCTCGACGGCCTTCCCCTTGCGGGTGACCACCAGCCTGCCCAATACCCGCACGGGAGGCGCCGGCGGCAGCGCGCCGGGCAGTGAGGGCTCCGCGTCCTCGGCGGCAGGGGCTTCCCGGTGCTGGTCGACCGTCCGCTCGGCGGCGGTCTCCCCGGCAGGTTGCTCCTGGTCCTTGCGCCGTCGATTCATGCCCACGCGCCCGGTCCAGGGATTGCGCGGCGCGGGTTCCGCCGGACCGGCACCCTCGAATTCCACCGCCGAGGCTGGCGTGGCCTCCACCCGCCGCGACCAGCCGAGTTCGGCGACCGCGGCTTCCACTTCAGCCCCGGTGATCCGGGTCTGATCCTTGCCGTAGGCCATCAGCATCGCGCTGTCGCACAGGGTATTGATCAGGCGCGGTACGCCGCCGCTGTACTGGTGGATCAGCGGAAAGGCATCCTCGGTGAAGATTTCCCGGCCCTTGGCTCCGGCCACCTCGAGACGGTGGAGCACGTAGGCCCGGACCTCGTCCTCGGGCAGCACGTTCAGGTGGAAACGCAAGCGGACCCGCTGCACCAGCTGGGTGAGTTCCGGCCGATCGAGGCGTTCGTTCATCTCGGGCTGGCCGGCCAGGATGATGCGCAGCACCTTTTCCTTGGTGGTTTCCACGCCGGACAGCATGCGGATTTCCTCCAGCACGCGGCTGGAGAGGTTTTGCGCCTCGTCGACGATGAGCAGCACCTTGCGTCCGGCCGCGTACTGCTCCAACAGGAACTGGTTGAGGGTGGCCAACAGTTCGCCCTTGCGCATCTTGAAGGGCGAGAACCCGAACTGGACCAGGACTGCCTGCAGGAACTCGGTGGGAGTGATTTGCGTCTGGTTGACCTGGGCGACCACTACGTCCTGATCGAGCTGCTGCAGGACGGTCTCGATCAAGGTCGTCTTGCCGGAGCCGACGTCGCCGGTGATGACCACGAAGCCATCGGTGAACCAGATGGTCGATTCCATGTAGGCCTTGGCCCGTGCGTGCTGTTTGGACAGGTACACGAAGGCCGGGTCCGGGCTGAGCCGGAAGGGAAGTTCGTCTAGGCTGAAATGCTCCAGATACATGGCTGCCGTGCCGTGGAATCAAAGCCGGACGCTAGCATACCGGACCCGGGCGGGCCTCAGGATGCGACGTAATCCGCCAGCTTGCGGGCCATCGACTCGCGCCTGGCCGGGCTGTCGGCGACCCAGTTCAGGTGGCCCACCTTCCGGCCCGGGCGGGGTCCCTTGTGGTAGTCGTGGTAATGCAGACCCGGGATCGCCAGGGTCAGTTCGGGGGAGGGCATGTCCCCGATGCAGTTGACCATCAGGGCGTGGCCGACCGCGCGGGTCTCTCCGAGGGGCCAACCCAGGATCGCACGCAGGTGATTCTCGAACTGGCTGGTGCGAGCTCCCTCGATGGTCCAGTGCCCGGAGTTGTGGACCCTCGGTGCAAACTCGTTGGCCACCAGGCGTCCGTCGTGCACGAAGAACTCCACGCACAGCACGCCCACGTAGCGCAGTTCTTCGAGCAGTCGGCCGACCTGTCGCTCGGCTGCGCGCTGCAGCGCCGGCGACTGCAACGGCGCCCGTGATTCCCTGAGGATCCCGGCCCGGTGGCGGTTCTCGGTCAGGGGATAGAAGCGGCTTTCGCCAAGCCGGCTGCGCACCGCCACCAGGGACACCTCGCGCTCGAAGGGAACCAGGCCCTCGTAGATCAGGCCGCGTCCACCCAGCGAAGCCCATGCCGCCGGCAGTTCGGCCTCGTGCCTGACGACCACCTGGCCCTTCCCGTCATAGCCGAGACGTCGCGTCTTGAGGACGCCCGGGAGCCCGATGCTGTCGGCAGCAGCGCGCAGCTGCGCCATGGAGCTGACCGCTGCATGCGGTGCCACCCGCATCCCGACTCGCGACAGCAGGCGCTTCTCGAGGAGCCGGTCCTGGCTGGCCGCCAGCGCCCGGGCCGAGGGTAAGGCCCGGGCGTGCCGGGCGACGACTCGCACGCCGGCCACTGGCACGTTCTCCCAGTCGTAAGTCACCACGTCCACGCCTTGCGCGAACCTGGCCAGTGCATCGGCATCGTCGAAACCGCCCACCGTCAGCGGCGCCAGTTCGCCTGCCGTCGCCTCCGGGTTGCTGTCGAAGAAGCGGAAGCCGAGCCCCATGGGCAGCCCGGCCAGCGCCAGCATGCGGCCCAGCTGGCCGGCTCCCAGCACGCCGATCAGTTTGGTCATGGACGCGGGTCGGGGCTGGCGAGCACGTCTGCGGTTTGCCGGCTGCGGAAAGCCTCGAGCGCCTCGGCAATGGCCGGGTGGCGCAGGCCAAGGATGGAGGCGGCCAGCAGGGCGGCGTTGGCGGCTCCCGCGGGGCCGATGGCCACCGTCGCGACCGGGATCCCGGCCGGCATCTGCACGATGGACAGGAGCGAATCGAGGCCGTTCAGGGCCGAGGAGCGCACCGGCACCCCGATCACTGGCAGCGACGTCTTGGCCGCAAGCATCCCCGGCAGGTGCGCGGCCCCACCCGCTCCGGCGATGATCAGTTCCAGGCCCCTGCTCCGCGCGGTGGAGGCATATTCGAAGAGCAGGTCCGGCGTGCGATGCGCCGAGACGACCCGGGTTTCGTGGGCGATGCCGAGGGCTGCCAGCCGCTCGACGCAGCCCTGCATGGTGTCCCAGTCGGACTTCGATCCCATCACCACGCCGACGAGCGCGTTCATGGCTCTATTTT
>JAUMBX010000005.1:10024-22599 GCA_032119515.1 Steroidobacteraceae bacterium
GTGGTCCCTAGGGGCGAGTTGCATTTGTTGAGCCGCGCATGTACGCCGTGTTGTGCCGTCCCAATGCAATGTCTGCGCATTGCCCTTCTGATGCTTGCGTGCCTCGAGTCGTTGCTCCGCCTCGAGTTCCAGCATCCGGTCGTGGATGGCCGCACCGTCGAGCTTGCGCAGCAGCTTGGCCACGTAGCCCACCTGCCTGGCGCGGGCCGATCCCGCGGGCAGTCGACGCGCCATGGCCAACGCCTCGATGATGTTCTCCGGCAGGTCCAGCGGCCGGTCCCAGCGCGCACCACCGGTCGCGGCCAGGCGCTCGGCCAGCGAGCGGATTTCCAGGGCCCCGCGCTTGAGGCTGCCCTTGCTGGGTGGCTCGGTTTCTCCCGGCAACAGTCGGCGTCGCATGTGAATCATGCTAGCACGCGAGCTCGGCTAGAATTCATGCATGCAGTCACCCTCGGCAAGTCCTGACCACTCCCAGCAGGTGCTCGAACAGGCGGTCAGCCTGGCGCTGGAGGAAGCCCGTCGCGGTGGCGCCAGCGAGGCGGCGGCGGCGGCCAGCGCCGCGCGCGGGCTCTCGGTCACGGTCAGAAAGGGCGAGGTCGAGTCGCTCGAGTATCAGCGTGACCGAGGCGTCGGCGTCACCGTTTTCGTCGAGGGCAGGCAGGGCTCCGCCAGCACTGCCGACCTCAGCAGGGCTGCAGTTTGCGAGACCGTCCGCAAGGCGCTGGCCATCGCGCGGTTCACGGCCAGGGATGAATATGCCGGCCTGGCGCCGGCCGAGCGCATGGTCCGCGAGGTGCCCGACCTCGAGCTCTGTCATCCCTGGGCGCTGGATGCCGAACATGCCATCGAACTTGCCCGACGCTGCGAGGCGGCCGCGCTGGGTGCAGACGAGCGCATTTCGAATACGGACGGCGGTTCGGTCGGCACGCACACGGGGTATCGCGTCTACGGCAACAGCCACGGCCTGCTGGCCGGTTACCCGTCTTCCTCGCACAGCCTGTCATGCGTGGTCATGGCCGGGCAGGGCGATGAAATGCATCGGGACCATTGGTACAGCAGCGCAAGGAATCCTGCCCGGCTCGAAGATCCGGAGAGCGTGGGCCGCCGGGCGGCCAGCCGGGTGCTGGCCCGACTGGGCGCCCGTCAGTTGTCCACTCGTGAGGCCCCGGTGCTGTTCGCGGCCGAGCAGGCCCGCGGCCTGGTCGGTCACCTGGTCGCCGCCGTGCGCGGCGGTGCCCAGTACCGGAAGAGCTCCTTCCTGTGCGGCGCCATGGGCGCGCAGGTCCTGCCCGAGTGGCTCGGGCTCACCGAGCGGCCCCTGCTTACCGGCGAACCCGGTTCGTCCCCCTTCGACAACGACGGGGTGGCCACGGCGGACAGCGCGCTGGTCAGTCGGGGCCGCCTCGAACGCTATGTCCTGAGCGCTTACTCCGCGCGCAAGCTCGGCCTGGAGACCACCGGCAACGCCGGCGGGGTCCACAACCTGGAACTGGAGGGCGACGGCCACTCCCTGGAATCACTGCTGCGCCGGATGGGGCGCGGCCTGCTGGTCTGCGAGCTGATGGGGCAGGGCGTCAACCTGGTGACCGGCGACTACTCGCGCGGAGTGGCCGGCTTCTGGGTGGAAGGCGGCGAGGTGGCGCATGCGGTGCAGGAGATGACCATCGCCGGCAACCTGGCCGACATGTTCCGGGGCATCCAGGCGATCGGATCGGATATCGATCGGCGCGGCTCCCTCCGCACCCCGTCCATCCTGCTCGCGCCGATGACCCTGGCCGGCGCGTAGTTTCACTCCTCGGCGGGCGACTCGACCAGACTGCGCAGGCTGAGCCCGGCCAGTTGGCCCTCCAGCGCGGCCTCCATGGCGGCGGCGAGGCGGTCGGCGACGGGGTCGGTGCGTGCCTCGCCCACCACGGCGGTTTCGCTGCCTGCCTCTTCACGAACCGCGGCGATCACTTCCTGGATCGAGATACGGTCCAGGGCGCGACCCGGCAGCACCTGGCCCTGTCTGCCCGCCATCAGGAGTCCGCGCCGCTCGAGCGGTTCCATCACCTCCGTGAGGGCTGCGCCGGGCACCTCCAGACGATCAGCCAGGGTGCGCTCGCTCCATCCCGGGCGGCCGTCGCGGAAGGCCCGGCCGACCAGCACCATGACTGACAGGGCGAGCCGCTCCCGCAGTTGCGTGGTAAGGCTGAGGGGCGCGCGCCCCACCCGCAGGTAGCGCGGGTTCTGCACATAGAACGATAACTGGGCGCCGACCAGCAAGGTGACCCAGCTGACGTAGACCCACACCAGGGTCACCAGGAACAGGGCAAAGCCTGCATAGATCGCCACCATGCGGGCGGAGGCGAACAGCAGTTCCGCAAACAGCAGCCCCGCTCCGGACCAGAGCAGGCCCCCCACCAGTCCCCCGGCGAGGGCAGCCAGCGGCCGGACCCGGGTATTCGGCACCCAGTAATACAGTGCCGAAAACACCGCGATCACCAGCAGGTAGGGTGCGATGGCGCCGGCTCCCGACAGCAGCAGGTCGAACGGGGGATGGCCCTCGAGCCAGTGGGCGAGGCGGGTATCGGCTGCGGCGGCAAACAGGGCCAGAACCACGGCGAGGAAGATCGGGCCGAAGGTCAGCATGGCCAGGTATTCGCCGACGCGTCGCAGCAGGCTGCGGCTCTCCGTCACGTGCCAGGCAAAGTTGAAGCTGGCCTCGACCTTCTGCACTGCGGTGATGGCGGTATAGACCAGCAGGGCGAGGCCGATCCCGCCCAGTACACCGCTGTGCACGTTGTCGACGAAGGCGATGACCTGGTCCGAGGTCGCCTCGGCACCCGGACCGGCCGGTGCCAGTGCCTCCTGCAGCAGGGGCTGCAGTTCGCGGTGCAGGCCGAAGGCCTTGAGGACCGCGAAGGCGAGTGCCAGCAGCGGGACCACGGACAGCAGGGTGGTGTACACCAATCCCATCGCCCGCAGGTTCAACTCCCCCCGCCACAGGTCGCGGAGCAGCGCAAACGGAAAGCGCAGCGTCGCTACCACGCCTGCCAGAGGTTGGCCGGCGGGCCCGGGGGGCGACTCGAACAGCCAGCGCTCCAGGCGGGCCAGGGGATGCAGTTCGAGGTCCATCGTGCAAGTTTACGCCGGAAGGCGGGCTCGCTAGAGTCCGGGACCATGAATGCCCAATCCGCCGCCGACGGCTACCCGTCGCGCATCGTCTGCCTGACCGAGGAAACCACCGAGACCCTGTACTTGCTGGGGCAGGACTGGCGGATCGTCGGGATCTCGGGGTTCACCGTGCGGCCGCCGCGGGCGCGACGGGAAAAGCCGCGGGTGTCGGCCTTTACCAGCGCCAAGATCGATCGCATCCTGGAACTGCGCCCGGACCTGGTCCTCGGCTTCTCCGACCTGCAGGCCGACATTGCCGCAGAGCTGGTCAGGCTCGGCGTCGAGGTGCACGTCTTCAATCATCGCAGCGTCGCGGAAATCCTCCGGATGATCCGCACGCTGGGTGGCATGGTCGGCTGCCAGCCGGAGGCGAGTGTACTGGTCGAGCAGATGGAGGCAGGCATCGAGGTTGCGCGTCGCGCCGCAGCGAGCCTGTCACGCCGGCCGCGCGTCTACTTCGAGGAGTGGGACGAGCCCGCCATTTCCTGCATCCGCTGGGTCAGCGAACTGGTCGGCATCGCCGGTGGCGACGACTGCTTTCCGGAGCTGGCCGCGCAGGGCCTGGGTCGCGACCGGATCATCGCCGACCCCGGCGAGGTGGTCAGGCGTGCCCCCGACCTGATCATGGGGTCCTGGTGCGGCAAGAAGTTCCGCCCGGAGCTGGTGGCCGCGCGGCCCGGCTGGGAGGCTGTCCCTGCGGTGCGTGACGGCGAGATCCACGAGATCAAGTCCGCCATCATCCTGCAGCCCGGACCCGCGGCCCTCACCGACGGCCTGCGTGCGCTGACCGGGTTGATCCAGGGCTGGGACGCGAGACGGCTCAGGCGGTGAGGCGGGTCAGGGCTTCCTGATAGCGGCTGGCGGTGCCGTCGATGACCGCCCTCGGCAGGTGCGGCCCCGGGGCGCGCTTGTCCCAGTCGAGGGTCTCGAGATAATCGCGCACGTACTGCTTGTCGAAGGAGGGCGGGCTCGCGCCTTCCCGCCAGCCTTCGGCCGGCCAGAAGCGCGAGGAATCCGGAGTGAGCGCCTCGTCCATGAGCACCAGCTGGCCGGCCGGGTCCAGCCCGAACTCGAACTTGGTGTCGGCGATGATGATGCCGCGTTCGAGGGCGTGTGCGGTGGCGAAACGGTACAGGGCCAGCGAGATGTCCCTCACTGCTGCGGCCCGTTCCCGGCCGATGAGCGACTCGACCTGCTGGAAAGCGATGTTTTCGTCATGGTCGCCGACCGCCGCCTTGGTGGCGGGGGTGAAAATGGGTTCCGGCAGCCGGCCGGCGAGTGCCAGTCCTGCGGGCAGTTCGATGCCGCAGACCGCCCCGGTCCGCTGGTAGTCCTTCCAGCCTGACCCGATCAGGTAGCCGCGCACCACCGCCTCGACGGGCAGCGGCTGGAGTCGCCTGACGACCACCGCGCGCCCCTCGAGCAGGGCCAGTGCCCCGGGATCGGTCACGTAGCGATCAACGGGAATCCCGGTAAGGTGGTTGGGACAGAGATGGCGGGTCCTGTCGAACCAGAAGTTGGAGATGCGGGTGAGGACGATACCCTTGCCCGGTACCGGGTCTGGCAGGACGACGTCGAAGGCCGAGAGGCGGTCGGTGGCGACGAACAGCAGGTGCTCGGCATCCAGCTCATAGACGTCCCGCACCTTGCCACGGTGCAGGAGCTTGAAGCCCGCCAGTCGAGTTTCGAACACGGGAGCCGTCTGCATCGGCCTGCCTTGGTAAACTTCCGGGACGGCGCATTGTAGCCGTTGCTGCGGCGGGACGAGGCTCGAGGCATGTTCTGGACCGGTAAGGTGGTCGGCTCCCTGCTCGGCATGGCGACCGGACTCGGCGCCGTGGGGGCGGCGGTGGGTTTCGTCATCGGCCATGGGGTCGACGAGCGCCGTGCCGCCAGCCGCGCACGCCGCAAGCTGGCCGACAGCGCACCGGACCCGGTCGCCATCCAGCAGGTGTTTTTTCGCACCACCTTCGAGGTGATGGGGCACGTCGCCCGCTCCCGAGGCCGGATCACCGAACAGAACATCGCGGCCGCCAGGGAAATATTCCGGCAGTTCGGCCTCGACCGGCAGGCCATGGGCTATGCCATCGACTGCTTCCGCACGGGCAAGCAGCCCGGCTTCCGCCTCCGGCGGGCCCTGGTTGAACTACGGCAAGCCTGCGACGGACGGCGCGACCTGCTGCGTGCCTTCGTCGAGGTGCAGTTGCGCGGCGCCCTGCTGGGTGACGCGCTGCGTGGCCGCACGCGGGCCCTGTTGCTCGCCATCGCCGACGAGCTCGGCGTCTCGCGCCTGGAGTTTGCCCGGCTCGAGACCCTGCTCAGGCTGCAGGGCTATGGGGAGCGCCGGACAGGTGGCGATGACCGTCCGTCCGCGCGGCGTGACGACCTCACGTCGGCCTATGAGGCGCTGGAGGTGTCACCCCAGGCCAGTGACGCCGAGGTCAAGCAGGCCTATCGTCGCCAGATGAGCCAGAACCATCCGGACAAGCTGGTGGCCCGCGGCCTGCCGGAATCGATGCTGGAGGTCGCCAAGCAGCGCACCCAGGCCATCGCCCAGGCCTACGAAAGGGTGCGGGTCGCCCGGGGTATGCGCTGAGGGCCCGCTGTCGGGTAAAGTGACGCGGCCGTTCCTGGAGCCCTGCCATGTTGCCAGCCGTCATAGCGCCCTCGATCCTCTCTGCCGATTTCGCCAGGCTGGGGGAAGAAGTTGATGCGGTGATCCGCGGCGGGGCGGACTGGGTCCACTTCGACGTCATGGACAATCATTACGTCCCCAACCTGACCATCGGGCCGCTGGTTTGCGAGGCGCTGCGTCGGCACGGCGTGACCGCGCCCATCGACGTGCACCTGATGGTCCGTCCGGTGGACCGGCTGGTGCCCGACTTCGCCCGCGCCGGGGCGACCTTGATTTCCTTTCATCCGGAGGCCACCGAGCACGTCGCCCGGACCATCGACCTGATCAGGGACCACGGCTGCCAGCCCGGACTGGTGCTTAATCCCGCCACGCCACTGGCCTGGCTGGACCACACCCTCGACACGCTGGACCTGGTGCTGCTGATGTCGGTCAATCCCGGGTTCGGTGGGCAGCGTTTCATTCCCTCCACGCTGGACAAGCTGGCGGAGGTCAGGCGCAGGATCGACGCCAGCGGCCGACCGGTCCGCCTGGAGATCGACGGCGGCGTGAAGCCCGACAACATTGCCGACATCGCGGCCGCTGGAGCGGACACCTTCGTGGCCGGCAGTGCGATTTTCGCTTCGCGGGACTATGCCGCCACCATCGCCGAGATGCGGCGGCTGATCGGTGCGGCGAGGCAGCCTGTCGGAGGCTAGACCTCGGCCTTGGCGGCCGCGGCGCCCGCCAGCCTGGCCCGTTGCTTGGGGCGGGCTCCGAACACCACGATGGTCTTGCCGTGGGCGGTCAGCAGGCCCTGTTCCTCCAGCGCCTTGAGTACCCGACCCGCCATCTCGCGCGAGCAGCCGACCAGCCTGGAGAGTTCCTGCCGGCTGACCTTGATCTGCATGCCGTCCGGGTGGGTCATGGCGTCCGGTTCCCCGCAAAGGTCCATGATGGCATGGGCGACCCTGCCCGTGACGTCGACGAAGGCCAGGTCGCCCACCTTGCGGTTGGTGCGATCGAGACGACTGGCCAGCTGGGTGGCCAACTCGAACACCAGGCCCGGGCTCTCGGCGGAAATCTGCCGGAACCTGGGGTAGGTCATTTCCGCGAGCTCGCACTGGGTCCGGGTTCGGACCCAGGCGCTGCGCTGCTGGTTTTCCGTGAAGAGGCCCATTTCGCCGAAGAACTGGCCCTTGTTGAGGTAGGCCAGCACCATTTCGTTGCCTTCCTCGTCCTCGATCATGACCTCGACCGAGCCGCGGACGATGTAATACAACACATCTGGCAGGTCGCCGGCATGGATCAGGACCGTCTTGGAGGGCACGGCCCGGATCCTGCAATAGCTCAGGAAGCGGTTGATGGCTGGTAAGTCCGTCAGCGGCCTGATGTTTTCTTCCACGGGTCGCCCCTCGTCGTTCTTCAATGATCCCCTGCCGGGTATTAAACCACGCCGGCGGGCTGCGAGGACATAACGCCTCGATCCCAGCCTAAACCCGCTCCGAGACCGAGGTCATGACCCGGGCCACCGCCCGCATGGCCCGGCTCGCGAGGGCAGGCAGGGGTCGTCCCCCGAGGGCCTGGGCGTGCACTGCATGCTCCGCCTCGTCGACCTTCATCTGTTCGAGGATGGCCCGGCTGTGACGGTCCGCGGCGGGCAGCCGGGCGAGGTGGCCCTCGAGGTGGCTCTCCACCTGCCGCTCCGTCTCGGCCACGAAGCCCAGGCTCCAGCGATCGCCCGCCAGGCCCGCCGCCGCCCCGATGGCGAGTGAGCCGAGGTACCAGGCCGGGTCCAGTCGCGAAGGCCTGCCGCCCAGTGCCTCGAGACGTTCGCGGCACCAGGCCAGGTGGTCTCCCTCTGCTTCGGCAGCCCGCTGCATGGAGGCCGCGATGGCCGGGGTGCGCGCAGTCAGCGCCTGACCGTGATAGAGGCCTTGGGCGGCAATCTCGCCGGCATGGTCCACCCGCATAAGCCCGATGACGTGCTCCCGGTCCTCCTCGGCCAGCCCATCATCCCCCTGTCCGCGGGCGGGGTTGGGCCGCCGGGCCCGCGGGTGGGCGAAAAGCGTCCTCAGGCCCCGGTCGAACTGGTCGAGCAGGCGATCGAGGGGGTCGAGGCTACGGTCGGGGCTTTTGGCGCTCATGTCGACATTATATATGGGCGGACCGGGCCGGCAGCGGTGAGGCTCCGTTGCGGGGTTGGCAAACGGGGGGCTCGGCCATTACAATTCCGCTTCTTTGCTTGAACGTCTCCGCAAGGGACCCCTAATGAAGACCACTTTTACGACCCCGCAGACGGTGCGGAGGGACTGGTACGTAGTCGATGCCGCGGGCAAGACCCTTGGTCGACTTGCGTCTGAACTCGCCTTCCGCCTGCGCGGCAAGCACAAGGCCGACTATACCCCCCATGTGGACTGCGGTGATCACCTCATCGTGATCAACGCAGGCAAGGTAGCGGTCACCGGCAACAAGCTCCGCGACAAGAAGTATCACCACCACACCGGCTACATGGGCAACCTCAAGACCATCGGTCTCGACAAGCTGCTCAAGGAGCACCCGGAGCGGGCGATCGAGTTTGCGGTCAAGGGCATGCTGCCCAAGACGGTGCTCGGTCGGCAGATGTATCGGAAACTGCATGTGTTTGCCGGTGGGGAGCATCCCCACGCCGCACAGCAGCCCAAGCCGCTGGAACTGGCCTGACGGCCTCACTGACAGGATACTGACTCATGGCTATCCAAGCCGATTACGGAACGGGCCGCCGCAAGACTGCGTCAGCCAAGGTTTTCCTGAAGCCCGGTTCGGGCAAGATCACGGTCAACGGCCGTGCGCTCGATGAGTTCTTCGGCCGCGAGACCGGCCGGATGATGGTTCGCCAACCGCTGGAACTCACCGGCACCGGCGATCGTTTCGATATCTCCGTCAGCGTCGAGGGCGGCGGGGTCACCGGGCAGGCGGGCGCCATCCGCCACGGCATCACCCGGGCGCTGATCAGCTATGACGAAACCCTGCGTGCCCCATTGCGCGCGGCCGGCTTCGTCACCCGCGACGCCCGCGAGGTCGAGCGCAAGAAGGTGGGCCGGCGCAAGGCACGTCGCGGCACCCAGTTCAGCAAGCGCTGATCTCTCACCCTATTTGGGGGATCGTCTAGCGGTAGGACTACGGACTCTGACTCCGTCAACCTAGGTTCGAATCCTAGTCCCCCAGCCAAGCAAGCCAAGGGCCGGTCACAAGACCGGCCCTTCGTTTTTGGGGCGGCGCCGTTCAGGCGGCCTGCATCAGGCTTTCGATCGCGGCGGGCTCCTTCGGCACGTCGCCGGTCAGTACCTCGTTGCCCTCCGCGGTCACCACCACGTCGTCCTCGATGCGGATACCGATGCCCTGCCATTCCCGGCCTACACCGCGGGTGCCCGGCGGGATATAGATGCCCGGCTCGACGGTGAGTGCCATGCCCGGTTCGAGCAGGCGCCAGTCGTCGCCGATCTTGTAATCCCCCACGTCATGCACGTCCATGCCAAGCCAATGGCCGGTCCTGTGCATGAAGAAGGGTCGATATGCCTCTTCCCGGATCAGTGCCGGCACCTTGCCCTTGAGCAAACCCAGGCGCACCAGGCCCTGGGTGATTGCGCGCACCGCCGCCTCGTGGGGTTCGTTCCAGTGGTTGCCGGGGCGCGTCTTGTCGATGGCCGCGTACTGCGCGTCCAGCACCACCTCATACAGGGCCCGCTGCGGCGCGGTGAACCGTCCATTGACCGGGAAGGTGCGGGTGATGTCGGAAGCGTAGTAGTCGTGCTCGCAGCCGGCATCGATCAGCAGCAGGTCGCCATCCTGCATCTGCCGGTTGTTGGCCTGGTAGTGCAGGATGCAGGCGTTCGGGCCACTGCCCACGATGGGGTAGTAGGAGATGTCGGCGTGATGGCGATGGAACTCGTGCAGCAGTTCAGCCATTACCTCGTATTCCATGCGCCCCGGCGCGGCCAGACGCATGGCCCTGCAGTGGGCTTGCGCGGCGATCCGGCCTGCCTGGCGCATGGCCTCGATTTCCGGGCGGTTCTTGAACAGGCGCTGTTCGTGCAGCAGGTGGTCCAGGGCGACGAACTCCTGCGGTGTGTGCAGGCCCCGCTTGGCCTGGGCACGCAGTCCGTTGACCCAGCCGAACACCCGCTGGTCGAAGTCGGGGTGTACCCCCATGGTGTAGAACACCCGAGGGCATTTCTCCAGCAGGCCCGGCAGGATGTCGTCGATGTCGCAGATGGGAAAGGCGTCGTCGGCGCCGAAGTCGCTGACGGCTCCCTCCGGTCCGGCTCGCGCCCCGTCCCAGGCTTCCCGGGCGGGGTCACGATCCCTGACGAACAGGATGTATTCGCCCTGCGGGCGGTTCGGGATCAGCACCGCCACGGCATCGGGCTCGCCGAAGCCGGTCAGGTAGTGGAAGTCGCTGTCCTGGCGATAACGGTATTCGACGTCGCTATTGCGATGCTTGACGCTCGCGGCCGGGATGATGGCGATCGAGTCCCTGCCCATCATCCGCATCAGCTGCTTGCGCCGACGCGGAAACTCGCTCTTCCTCATGGGTGTGGGCTTGCTCCTGGTCAGTGCCTGGTGAGCGGCTCGCTGGCGGCGCGCTCCCGCCACGGCGCCAGTTCCTCGAACGCCAGCTGAACCGAGGCACGCAAGAACTCGGTCAGCTCGAGGTAGCTGGCCTCGCCTTCCTCATCGCTCTCATGTGCCGGCAGGCTGGCCCGGGAGATCTCGCTGAAGTCGCCCAGGATTTCTTCGAGGTCGCCTGGCAGGTCCATGCCTGGCCCGGCCCGACCGAGGCCATAGAGGAAGCCGCCACACCAGGCCGCCAGGGCCTCGACCCGGTCAGCCAGCGGCTGCTCGTCATCCGGCAACAGCGGCTGGAATGCCAGTTCACCGCCGGCTAGCCCTGCCAGGCTGCCTTCCCGGAGGCTCGTGACCGTCGCCACCAGCGCACTGGCCGCTGCTTCGGCCGTGTCTTCCGGCAACAGGTCGAGAGCGATGTCCGCCGTGGAAAGACCGGGGTCTGCGCACAGGGTGCCACAGACGCAACCATGGGCTTCGGAGGCCGAGACGGCAGACCCGGCAGCCATCAGGCTGGACTCGAGGTCGGCATGGCTTATCGTCTGCATCCTGCATTATGCGCACCCGTCCGCCCGCGGCACAATCGACAGGCCGCGTTGCCCCCCGTTCGCGCAGGTCGCATAATGAGTGCATGGCGGAACCCGGCACCAAGACCGCATTCGATGCGGAACTCAAGAAGCTGGAAAAGCGGCTGGACGAACTGGTCGGCGCCGTCTCCCAGCTCAAGGAGGAGAATCGTGCCCTGCGGCATCGCCAGGACGCGTTGGCCGCCGAGCGTGCCGTGCTGCTGGCCAAGAACGAGCAGGTGCGGGCACGGGTGGAAGCCATGATCGGTCGGTTGAAGGCCATGGAGAGCGGCGCTTGAGCAACGAGTCCAATCGGGTGTCGGTGAAGATCCTGGAAAAGGAGTATCACGTCGCCTGTCCGCCGGAGCAGCAGTCGGCCCTGGTCGATTCCGCTACCCTGCTCAACAAGCGCATGAAGGAGATCCGCGACAGCGGCAAGGTGGTGGGGCTGGACCGCATTGCGGTCATGGCGGCCCTCAACATCGCCAACGAGCTGCTGGCAGCCAAGGGGCGAGGCGAGCTCGAGGCTGGCGTGACCGATCGCATCCGCGGCCTGCGCGAGCGGGTGGAAGCCGCCCTGGCTGCCGGTCGGCAACTGGAGCTCTAGCGCGTGTGTGTCCCTGCGCCCATCCCCCGGCGGGCGCGGGCAGTTTTTGGCGCCGCCTGCGGTGTTCGATGCGGGTCTGGGAACCTCTCGACCCTAATGTGAAAAACCCAGGGGCGTGGCTCAACGGTTGCAGTGTGCAGATCCGCCTTCGAGCGGGGAGCCTTAGCTGCCGTGGCCTGTCCCACCTGTTGCTCCGTGTCGAGAGCAGCGGCCGGCAACGGCACAGGCGGGTGGCGCCTTCCCCATGTTGAGCCCGGAACGCAGCGAGCTTAGGCGGGCATTGCGGGCCAGGCGCCGCGCCGTGGCGCCGGCCGAGGCAGGCGAGGCGGCCCGTTCGGCGGCAGGCCTTCTGGCCCGACTCGGATTGCCACGGCCTGGCTCGAGGGTGGCCGTCTACCAACCCATCGATGGCGAGCTGGATCCGGGCCCGATCGCCGAGCGGGCAAGACGGCTGGGTTGTGAGCTCCGCCTGCCGGTCATTACCCATCGCCATGACAGGCGCATGGGCTTTCGGCCAGCCTCGGCGAGTGGCAACGCCGCTTCGGTCAATGGGCGCTGGCTGGACCTGGTGATCGTCCCGTGTGTCGCTTTCGACACTGCAGGCAACCGGCTGGGTTTCGGGGCGGGGTTCTATGACCGGCACTTTGCCTTCCTGACACAGCGCACGGCCTGGCGCAGGCCGCTGCTGGTCGGTCTCGCCTACGAGTTCCAGCGGGTGGAGCGCCTGCAACCTGCGGCCTGGGACGTGCCTCTCTGGGCTATCGTGACCGAACAAAATTCTTACCGCGCTGGCGGGAGTAGTCCGCCGGCCTGATCGAGGAGGGATGGCGATGAACCGCTGGCTGTTCAAGTCCGAGCCTGATGCCTTCAGCATCGACGACCTGAGTTCGGCACCCGGCAAGCGCACTCACTGGGACGGTGTGCGCAATTACCAGGTCCGCAACATGATCCGCGACCAGATGAACCAGGGAGACCTTGGCTTCTTGTATCACTCCAGTTGCCCGGAGCCGGGCATCGCGGGCATCGTCAA
>JAUMBX010000006.1:0-10000 GCA_032119515.1 Steroidobacteraceae bacterium
GGCCGGCCAGGGCCAGCGCGGCGCCGGTGCAGGATGCGGCGAGCGCGCGGGGCAGCCTCCGTTCGATGATCAGCGCACGGTCCAGTGGGTCTTCCTCGACCAGCAGGCCCCTCCAGACCTCGAAAGGACCGTCGGTGGCGCTGCCGAGCGGCACCGCCAGCAGCAGCGCCAGCAGCGAGGCGCAGCCCGGCAGTCCCCAGTCTTTCCAGTGGCCAAGGTGGCGATGGGCGCTGTCCATAGCCGGCGAGGCTAGGCGCATGGGGACCGCCCGGCAAGGGCCTCGGGTGGCTGTGGGTGCCCTGCCTGTGGAACAATCGTTGCAAGGAGACCCTTGATTGTGGCCGAGCAGGATTACATCGACGATCAAGGCTACCGTGCCAATGTGGGGATCGTGCTGATCCACCCGGACGGCAGGGTATTCCTCGGCGGCCGGGCCGGCGCCCGTGGCTGGCAGTTTCCCCAGGGGGGCATCCTGCACGGCGAGCGGCCTGAAATGGCGCTGTACCGCGAACTCCACGAGGAAATCGGCCTGCTTGAGGAAGACGTCGAGTGCCTCGGTGCCACCCGCGGATGGCTGCGTTATCGTTTGCCCGCGAGGTTCCGTCGCCAGGGTGCAGTGCGCCCCTGCGTCGGCCAGAAGCAGAAATGGTTCCTGCTCAGGCTCAGGAGCCCGGAAACCAGCCTGCGCTTCGACGCCACGCCCCACCCGGCCGAGTTCGATCGCTGGCGCTGGGCGGACTACTGGGAGCCGGTTCGCGAAGTGATCTATTTCAAGCGGCACGTCTACGCCAGGGCACTGCAGGAACTGGGCGGTTATGCCTTTCCGGAAGGGCTGCCGGAGTTCCCCGAGTGGTGGCGAGCGACGGTTTCGCGGCGCCGGGAGCGCGGCTGACTCATGCCCTGGCCCCCTTCGAATGCCGACTGGCGCCGGGCCCTGCAGCTGGTGACCCTGATGGCCGTCGTCTACGCCGGTTACGAGTTCGGTCGCGCCACGGCGGGTTACTCGATCACCGACTCGCTGTTGCAGCGGCAGCGTATGGCGGCGCGTATCGACGACCTCGCCGATGATCTCGACCAGGTGCGTCGGCAGCTTGCCGCCAGCGAGGTCATTCACAAGGTCGATGCACAGGCCCAGAGTGGCGCCCAGGCGGCGCTGGCCGAATTGCAGGCGGAGGTCGCCCGCCAGCAACAGGAGCTGGATTTCTATCGGGAGCTGGTGTCGGACAAGTTCGGTTCGGACACACTCAGGATCCAGGAACTGGAGGTCAGGCCCGTCAACGACTTGCGGCACACCCTGATCCTGACCCTGGTCCACGGCGGCGTCACCAATCGCTCGGTCTCCGGCTGGCTGACTTTCGCCCTGTCCGGCAGCGAAGATGGTCGCCCCCGCCGCCTGCGGCTCAAGGAACTTTCGCCCGGTCGCGAGGAGCGGATCGACTTCGCGCTGCGTAACTTCACCACCCTGCAGGTGTCCATCGACCTGCCCGAGCGCTTCACGCCGGAGATGATCGAGGTCGATTTCCGCCTCCTGGGAGGCAGCGGTGAACCCCTGCGGCAATCCTTCCCCTGGTCCCGAGGCGCCAGCCCGGGAACTTCCCGCGCTTTGACCGGGGGTGGACGCGGTAGCTAGAATGGTGGTATGGACATCTCACAAGTCGCCGATCCGGAACTGGTCTTCACTGACGCTGCTGCGCGCAAGGTCAGCGAACTGATCCGTGAGGAGGGCAATCCCAACCTCATGCTGAGGGTGTTCGTCTCTGGTGGCGGCTGCTCCGGTTTCCAGTACGGCTTCACCTTCGATGAAAGCACCGAGGACGGCGATTCGCGCATTTCCAACCAGGGCGTGACCCTGCTGGTCGATCCCCTCAGCTTCCAGTACCTCACCGGGGCCGAAATCGACTACCGGGAAGACCTCGAAGGGGCGCAGTTCGTCATTCGCAATCCGAACGCCAAGACCACTTGCGGTTTCGGCTCCTCCTTCTCCACCTGAAGGCGTGAGGGCTCGCGCAAGCCGCCGGGCCAGGCGGACAGCGCCTTCCATCCTCGCGGCCGTCGACCTCGGTTCCAACAGTTTCCACATGATCGTGGCCCGCCGGGAAGGGCGGCGCCTGGCCGTACTCGACCGGCTGCGAGAACCCGTCAGGCTCGCGGCCGGCATGGACGCCGACGGGCGTCTCTCACGGGAAGCGGTGAACCGGGCGCTTGCCGCGCTTGAACGCTTTGGTCAGCGATTGCGGGAAATGCACGCTGGCGGCGTGCGCGTGGTCGGCACCAACGCCCTGCGCAAGGCCCGCCGCCAACAGGGTTTCCTCGAGCGGGCCCGAGCCGTCCTGGGTCACCCCATCGAGGTGATTTCGGGGATCGAGGAGGCGCGGCTCATCTACCTTGGCGTCAGCCAATCCCTGCCCATGGTCAGCGGGCGCCGGCTGGTGGTCGACATCGGGGGTGGCTCGACCGAGCTGATCCTCGGCAGGCGCGCCAAGCCTTTACGCCTCGAGAGCCTGTACATGGGCTGCGTTTCCATGAGTGAACGGCACTTCAGCGGTGGGCGGGTCAGCGCCAGGCGCATGCAGCGGGCGAGACTCGCGGCCCAGCAGGAGCTCGAGTCGATCGGCCACCCGTGGCGCGACGAGGGCTGGACCCAGGCGGTGGCCTCCTCAGGCACCGCCCGGGCCATCTTGGAAGCCATCCGCGACCTCGATCCCTCGGCGACGGCCATCACCCCGGTGGGGCTGCGGGCCCTCATCGGCCGGCTGGTCCGGGCCGGCAGCGTGGCGCGTTCAGGGCTGGCCAGTCTTGCGCCCGACCGGTTGCCGGTGTTTGCCGGGGGCGTGGCGATCATGGCCCAGGTCTTCGAGGCGTTGGAGCTCCAGGAGGCCCGGGTCGCCGACAGCGCACTCCGCGAGGGACTGCTGCTAGACATGCTGGGCCGTTTCACCGACGTCGACGTGCGTCGGGGCACCATCGCCTCGATGGAAAAGCGCTTTCATGTCGATGTCGAGCAGGCCGCCAGGGTGGCGGCCACGGCTTCCGCGCTGCTGGCCCAGGTTGCCGGCCCCTGGTCCCTGGAGGATCCGGACGCCGCTGGCTTCCTGGCCTGGGCTGCTCGCCTGCATGAGGTGGGACTCGGAATTTCCCATGCCCATTTTCATCGGCATGGTGCCTACCTGCTGGAGCATGCGGACATGCCCGGTTTCTCCCGCGAGGACCAGCGCCTGCTGGCGGTGCTGGTCGGTTCTCACCGCCGCAAGCTCCAGCTGCAGAGGGCGCTCGAGTTGCCTTCTCCCTGGGATGACCTGGCGCCGCGACTGTGTATGCTGCTGCGGTTGGCGGTGATCCTGAACCGCTCCCGGCATGCGACGACGCCGGTACCGCGTCTGGCGGTGCGTGGTGCGGGGCTGGTCGCCCGGTTCCCGAGGGGCTGGCTGCGGGCTCACCCACTGACCGTGGCCGACCTGGAGCAGGAGCGAGCCTACCTCGCAGCCGCCCGGCATCGTCTGAGCTTCGCCTGACTCACCCTGCCTGGTAGCGCTCCAGCAACCATTGCTGGGCGCAGAAGGGTTTCTCGCCCGCCGCCGGGACCCGTGACCAGCCGCCTGCCGCGTCCAGTGCCCAGGCGTTGACGTCGTCCCTCAGGTAGGCCTCCAGTTCCTCGAGGATCCGCCTGCGGTGACGGCGGCGCTCGATGGGGAACCCCACTTCGATGCGCCGGAAAAAATTGCGTTCCATCCAGTCCGCGCTGGAGCAGAACATCTCCTCTTCGCCGCCGTTGGCGAACCAGACCACCCGGGAATGCTCGAGGAAACGTCCGACGATCGAGCGGACCCGGATGTTCTCCGAAACGCCTGCCAGGCCCGGCCGAAGGGCGCAGATGCTGCGCACGATCAGGTCGCACTTCACGCCTGCCCGGGAGGCCCGGTAGAGCGCCTCGATGACCCGGTTTTCGATGAGCGCGTTCATCTTGGCGATGATGCGGGCTGGACGACCGGCCGCCGCATGTGCGGTTTCCCGCTCGATCCGCTGGATCAATGCATCATGCAGCGTGAAGGGCGCCTGCCACAGCTTGCGCAGCGTAGTAGCCCGGGTCAGGCCGGTCATCTGCAGGAACAGGTCATGCAGGTCCTCGCCGGTGGCATCATCGCAGCTGAACAGGCCGTAGTCCGTGTAGGTCCGAGCGGTCCTCACGTGATAATTGCCGGTGCCCAGGTGGCAGTAGCGGCGCAACCGGCCTTCCTCCCGTCGCACTACCATGATCAGCTTGGCGTGGGTCTTGAAGCCCACCACGCCATACATCACCTGCACACCGGCTTCCTGCAGCCGCGTCGCCAGCTCGATGTTGGCCGCCTCGTCGAAGCGCGCGCGCAATTCCACGATAACCGTCACGTCCTTGCCGTTGCGAGAGGCATCGATGAGGCTGTCGACGATCATCGAATCTGCACCGGCCCGGTAGAGCGTCATCTTGATGGCCAGTACCCGCGGATCCGTTGCGGCCTGGCGGAGCAGGTCAGTCACGGGCTGGAATGACTGGAAGGGATGGTGCAGCAGCATGGCCCGATCCCGCATGGCAGCAAACAGGTCGGTCTGGGCCGTCGATCGCGCGGGGAGGCTGGGGCTGAAATCGACGAACTTCAGCTCCGGGCGCTCCAGCAGGTCATGGAGACTGATGAGCCGGTGCAGGTTCACCGGACCGTTGACCGCGTAGACGTCAGCCTCATTCAGCGCAAAATGGCCGCGCAGGAAGTCCACCAGCTCCGGCGGGCAGTCGTGGGAGGTCTCCAGCCTGACCGCCGCTCCATAACGGCGATGCGCCAGCTCGCCCTCCACGGCCCGCAGCAGGTCGTCCACCTCCTCATCGTCCACGTACAGGTCGCTGTTGCGCGTGACCCGGAACTGCCAGCATCCGGTGACCTCCACGCCCTCGAAAAGCCGCTCGATGTTGGCCTGGATGACGCGGGAGAGCAGGGCCAGGGACGGTCCGCCCTCGATGCCGACATCGACCCGGATGACGCGCGGCAGCGAGCGCGGCACCTGCACGACGGCGAGTCCGGTCTCCCGGCCGAAGGCGTCGGCGCCGGCGAGGCGGACGATGAAATTGAGGCTCTTGTTCTGGATCCGGGGGAAGGGACGGGAAGGGTCCAGCGCCAGCGGCGTCAGTACGGGCTCCACTTCGCGCTCGAAGTAGGCGTTCATCCACTGTTGCACCGGCGGTGTGGTGTTGTCTGCGGCGGCCAGACCCAGCCCCTCGCCGATCAGCGCCGGCCTGATCACTTCATTCAGGACGCGGTATTGCTCGGTCACCAGGGCGTGGGCGCGGGCCGAGATGGCCTCCAGTTGGCGGCCTGGACTCAACCCGTCCGATCCGGGCTTGGAGATGCCGAGTTCCACCCGTTGCTTGAGGCCGGCCACCCTGATCTCGAAGAACTCGTCGAGGTTGGAGGAGGAGATGGCGAGGAAGCGCACCCTTTCGAGCAGTGGCAGGCTTTCGTCCCGGGCCTGCGACAACACCCGCTCGCAAAAATCCAGCGCAGACAGTTCGCGGTTGATGAAGAGTTCTGCAGCGGTGAGGCCGGTATCGTTCACGTTCACCCGATTAAGGCGGCCGACGGTTACGCTTTTGTGACAGTACCCGCGTCGGGTACAGGAAAATCAGCTGCCGGTGGTGGCAACCAGTCGACCGGCTGGCTGATCCAGCCGATCGAGTTCGGCCAGCAACGGAGCGCTGCTGGCCTCGAAATCCGCCCTCAGTTCATCTGGTATGGATTTCGCTTTGGGCACGGGAACCGTGGCGGGGTTGCGGTGCACGCCGCCTACCCGATACTCGTAGTGCAGGTGCGGGCCGGTGGCGAGCCCGGTCATGCCCACGTAGCCGATGACCTCACCCTGCTTGACCTTGTCCCCCACCTTGAGGCCACTGGCGAAGCGGGACAGGTGCGCATAGAGGGTGGTGATGCTGCCCGGATGCGAGAGGATCACGGCCTTGCCGTAACCGCCGTTGTTGCCGCGAAAGCTGACCCGACCGCTGCCGGCGGCCTTGATCGGCGTGCCCACCGGCGCTGCGAAATCGATGCCCTTGTGGGCCCGGACGCGGTTCAGCACCGGGTGCCGGCGGGCGAGGTTGAACCCGGATGACACCCGGCCGAAGGCGACGGGAAATCGCAGGAAGGCCTTGCGCACGCTTTCCCCTGCCGGCGTGAAGTACTCCACCGAACCATCCGGCATCACGTAGCGCACGGCCCTGAAAACCTTGCCCTGGTTAACGAACTGCGCGGCCAGGATCTCGCCATCGCGGACGAACTCGCCGTCCTGGTATTCCTGCTGCCAGGTCACGACGAAGCGATCGCCCTGGCGAACCTCGTTGACGAAGTCGATGTCGTACTTGAAGACATCCGCGAGCGCGATGGCGAGGCCGTCGGTCCCACCCGCCTCGGAGACCGATGAAAACAGCGAGCTGTCGATGCTGCCGCTCATGGAGGCCGGCGACACCTCCATAGGGTTCTCGATGATGTCCGCGGAGAACCCGCTCGCTGCGCGGCGCACGGTCAGGGTCGCCGTATCCGACAGGCGGCGGGTCAGCGTCTTGAGTTCGCCGTCGAGATGGGTGAGCAGGATGATGTCGCCGGGGCGCAGCCGGTCGAGGCTGCGGCGGACGTCCGGCAGTGCACGTAATTCCGCCAGGTCGGCCAGCGACAGCTCGAGGCGGCGGAAGATGGCATCGAGAGTGTCATTGGCCCGAATGACCACCTCGTCGAATTCGAAGGTGGCCAGGCCGCTCGGGGAACCGTCCGTGAGGCCCGCCGGTTCGGTAGCCGCGGTGTCAGGCCCGGGAGAGGAGGCGGGACGGCCATAGGCCATTGCTACGGTCGCCACCACAGCGGCCGCTGCTACGCCCAGTCTATAGACCCTTGGCCGGGAGGGGCCAGCGTGGTCCGCATTGAACGATGTTTGTTTGAGCACACCCGCCTCAGGCTGACCCCAATGGCAGGAAACTATCCAACCGGATCAGGATCGTCAAGAGATTCTGTCACTTAATTCAATGAGTTGTCCGTGATTTCTACAGTTCTTCCGGGCTTGTGGCCAACCCGGCCAGCGCGTATCTTCGCCTTCAGGCTGGTTGGGGAAGACAATGCTCACTGCTGCGGAACAGATGCCCGAGTTGCGTCGGGGGGTCCACGAGATCCTGGTCGAGGCCGAGTTCGAACGTAAGCTGGGGCGCGGCAGGCCCCTGAAAATCAAGGCCGGATTCGACCCCACCGCGCCCGACCTGCACCTCGGCCATACCGTGCTCATCAACAAGATGCGGCAGTTCCAGGAGTTCGGTCATCAGGTGATTTTCCTGATCGGTGACTTCACCGGGATGATCGGTGACCCCACCGGCAAGAGCGCCACCCGGCCCAGGCTGACCCCGGCCGACGTCGAGGATAACGCCCGGACCTATCAGGAACAGATCTACAAGATTCTCGATCCCGAGCGCACCCTGATCGACTTCAATTCGCGATGGATGGGCGCGCTCGGTGCGGCCGGCATGATCGAGCTGGCCGCCCGACACACCGTGGCGCGCATGCTGGAGCGCGATGATTTTTCCAAGCGCTATCGCTCCGGGCAGCCGATTGCCATCCACGAGTTCCTCTATCCGCTGGTCCAGGGTTATGACTCGGTGGCCCTCGAGGCCGACGTGGAGCTTGGCGGTACGGACCAGACCTTCAACCTGCTGGTGGGCAGGCAGCTGCAGGCCGACTACGGCCAGGAGCCGCAGGTGGTGCTGACCATGCCGCTGCTGGAAGGACTGGACGGGGTCAACAAGATGTCCAAGTCGCTGGGCAATTACGTGGGCATCACCGAAGCGGCGGGCGGGATGTTCGGCAAGCTGATGTCCATCTCCGACACGCTGATGTGGCGCTACTTCGAGCTGCTCTCGTTCCGGCCCGCCAGCGACATCGCTGCGCTGCGGCAGGCGATCGCCGCTGGCCGCAATCCGCGCGACGTGAAGTTCGAACTGGCGGCCGAGATCGTCGATCGTTTCCACGGCGCAGGCGCAGGTGAGCGGGAAAAGGCGGAGTTTCTGGCTCGCTTTCGTGACGGACAGATCCCCGAGCAGATGCCCGAGTTCACCCTGCCGGCTGCGGGCGGCGCCCTCAAGCTGGCAACGGCCCTGCGCGAGGCGCAGGTGGCGGCGAGCGCCACTGCGGCCTACCGGCTCATCGAGCAGGGCGCGGTCCGTGTCGACGGCGAGCGGGTGGTGAACCGCGATGCGGCGCTGCAGCCTGGTGCAAGCTACGTCCTGCAGTCCGGGAAGCGCGCTTTCGTGCGGGTGACGGTGACATCATGAGCAGGCAAGAGGGAACGACCATGAATCGCTGGCTGGATTCCATCGAGCGTGCAGGGAACCGGTTGCCGGACCCGGCCATGCTGTTCCTGGCCCTGCTGCTGATCGTCTTCCTGGTCAGCGGCGTGCTGGCCAACCTGTCCTTCGATCAAGTAGACCCGCGCAGCGGCGAGCCGCTGGCGGTCAAGAACCTGCTGGCGCCTGCCAACCTGCTCGAGTTCTTTGCGGGGCTCGTGCCTACCTTCGTGAACTTTCATCCCTTGGGCGTGGTGCTGGTGGCCATGCTGGGCATCGGCGTGGCGGACCATGCCGGCTTCATCAGCGGCAGCCTGCGGGCGCTCCTGGCGGTGACGGCCCGCGGCTTGCTGACGCCGATGCTCATCACCGTGGCGATCGTCAGCCACACTGCGGCCGATGCCGGCTATGTACTGGTCATCCCTTTGGGCGGAGTCATCTTCATGGCGGCAGGCCGCCATCCGCTGGCCGGGATCGCCGCCGCCTTCGCCGGGGTGTCTGGCGGTTTCAGCGCGAATTTCGTGCCCTCCAGCCTGGACCCCCTGCTGGCCGGGCTGACCCAGTCGGCAGCGCAGCTGGTCGATCCGGGTGCGGTGATCAATCCCTTGAACAACTGGTTTTTCACGGTGGCCTCCTCGGGCCTGGTGATCCTGATCGGCTGGTACCTCACCGACCGGGTCGTGGAGCCACGGCTGGCCGGCACGCGGCTGGACGGTGAACTCGGTGAGGCCGGCGTAGCAGGTGCCCTGCAACCGGCGGAGCGACGCGCGCTGCGCTGGTCGCTGGCAGCGCTGCTCGCGGGTGTCCTGCTGCTGGTGCTGACTGCCTGGCCCGCAGCTTCGGCATGGCGGGCCAGCGATGGCGCACTCACTTCCGCAGCCGCTCCCATGATGAAGTCCATCGTGCCGCTTATCTTCGTGCTGTTCCTGATTCCGGGCGTGGTCTATGGCTACGTCTCGGGGCGCTTCAAGACCCATCGTGACGTGGTGGAGGGTATGACGCGGTCGATGAGCGGCATGGGCTACTACATGGTGATGGCGTTCTTCGCAGCGCAATTCATTGCAGCGTTCGGTCAGTCGAACCTGGGCATCCTGCTGGCGCTGGAGGGCGCGGACTGGCTTCGCGCATCGGGCCTGCCGCTGGCCGCGACGCTCACCGGCATCATCCTGCTGACTGCCCTGATCAACCTGCTGGTCGGCTCGGCGTCGGCAAAATGGGCGCTGATTGCCCCGATTTTCGTGCCCATGCTCATGCAGATCGGCGTGTCGCCCGACCTGACGCAGGCCGCTTATCGCGTGGGCGATTCCAGCACCAACATCATCACGCCGCTGATGCCTTACTTTCCGCTGGTAGTGATGTTCTGCCGGCGTTACGTGACCGGCACCGGCATCGGCACGGTGGTTGCGCTGATGCTGCCCTACTCTTTGGCTTTGCTCGGTGGCTGGAGCCTGTTCCTCCTTGCCTACTGGGCCCTGGGCCTGCCCCTCGGTCTCGGCAATTGATCGTTGACACGGGCAGGGCGGCCGCTATACTGCGCGGCCCCCTGACCGACTGACCCGGCAACGGGTTGCGGGGGTGGTTTTGGGTCTCGACGGGTGTTGACAGCCCCCTTCCTTGACGTAAAATGGTCGGTCTCCCCGCCGCTTGGACGTCGGGGCGTTC
>JAUMBX010000007.1:0-3338 GCA_032119515.1 Steroidobacteraceae bacterium
GCGCCGCCCTCATCTTCCAGACGCCCAACCGATTCGGCGTGCTGGAATCCGTCACCCGCAGCTGCAGCCAGGCCCATGCCGCCGGGGCACTGGCCAACGTGAACGTCAATCCGCTGCTGCTCGGGGTGGCCCGTTCGCCCGGCGAGTGTGGTGCGGACATCGTCTGCGCGGAAGCCCAGCCGCTGGGCATCCCGCTCAGTGCCGGAGGCCCGTACCTGGGAGCCGTCGCCACCCATGCGGATTACGCCGGGTACCTGCCCGGCCGCATCGTCGGGGAACTGCCAGACATCAAGGGCGAGCCGGCGCTTGCCTTGATTGCAGAGGAGCGGGAGCAGCACGTCTCTCGCGATCGCGCCACCAGCCATATTTGCTCCAACCAAGCCCTGCTGGCGCTCAGGGTGGTCATTCACCTTTCCACACTCGGCGAACGGGGCTTTTGCGAAGTGGCCCGGCTCTCCACGGCCAAGGCCCATGCGCTCGAGCAGCGCCTGACGGACATCGATGGGGTCTCACGCGTCCACGCTGGCCCGTTCTTCAACGAGTTCGTGCTGCGCCTGCCCTGCCCGACCCACCAACTGCTGCAGCACCTCGAGGCGCGCGGCATCCTGGGCGGCATCGATGTTGCCCGCTTTGATCCGGACATCAAGGATCAATTGCTGGTAGCCGTGACTGAACGTCACTCGAAGGCCGACCTGGAGAGGATGGCGGCCGCAATGGAAGCGTCGCTGGGAGAACTCACTTGAAGACCACGCTCGCCACCAAGACCGAAAGTGTCTACGCACGCTCCCGGCCCGGCGCCAGCGGAACCGGCATCGTCGACCCGGATTTCGATACCAGGAACCTGCCTCTGGAAAACTGGCTGCCCGAAGGGGAGGTCCGAAGCGAGCCGGTCGGCTTGCCGGAGCTCAGTGAACTGGAGGTGGTCAGGCATTTCACGCTGCTGAGTCACGACTCCCATGGCGTGGATACCGGCGCCTACCCACTGGGCTCGTGCACCATGAAGTACAACCCCAAGCGCAGCGACCATCTCGCCACCCTGCCAGGATTTGCCTACGTGCATCCGCTGCAGCCGGCCTCGACCATGCAAGGTGTGTGGGACTTCATGCTCAACCTTCAGGAGCACATTGCCGAGTTGACCGGCATGGACGCGGTCACCCTGCAACCGGCGGCCGGTGCCCACGGCGAGTTCACCGGGCTCCTGGCCATGCGCGCCTGGTTTGCCTCGCGGGGCGAGCAGCGCAACGTCATCCTGATCCCCGACTCAGCACATGGCACCAACCCGGCTAGTGCGGCCATGGTGGGCTTCCAGTGCCGGATCATCCCGACCACGGCCAACGGCCTGATGGACCTCGAGGCTTTCCGGCGCGAGCTCGGCCCTGACGTGGCCGGCCTGATGCTGACCAACCCCTCCACCCTGGGGCTCTTCGAGGAAAACATCATCACCATCGCCGCCGAAGTACACGCGGCTGGTGCCCTGCTTTATTACGATGGCGCCAACCTCAACGCCCTGATGGGCATCGTCCGACCCGGCGACATGGGTTTCGACGTGATCCACGTCAACACCCACAAGACCCTGGCCACACCGCACGGCGGCGGCGGTCCGGGTGCCGGGCCCTGCGGCGTGAAAGCTTTTCTCGAACCCTTCCTGCCGGGGCCAGTCATCCGGCGTGGCAAGGACGGCAAGGCCTTCCCGGACTACGACCGTCCCCACAGCGTGGGTAAGGTCAAGAGCCACTTCGGGCACATCGAGGTGCTGCTCAGGGCCTATGCCTACCTGCTCGCCAACGGCGGCGAGGGCCTGAAACAGGTCACCGAAAACGCCGTATTGAACGCCAATTACCTGAAGGCCAGCCTGGCGGATTTGTTGCCCCCCATCTTTACCCAGCACTGCATGCACGAGTGCCTGTTGAGCGGCGGCTCCCTGCAGGTGAGTGCCTTCGACTTCGTGAAGCGCCTGATCGACTATGGCATCCACCCGCCGACATTGGTGGGCGCAGGGTGCGTCCATTTTGCCAAGGATTACTCGGCGGCCATGCTCATCGAACCGACCGAAACGGAGAGCAAGGCTTCGCTGGATCGCATCATCGAGGCATTCCGCAAGGTCGCCTCGGAGGCCGCAGTGGCACCGTACCTGGTGGAGACCGCCCCGCACACGACCGCGGTGGCCAAGATCGTCAAGGACGAGGTGGCCTGGATGAGCGTTCTGGAGGTCAAAGCATCATGAGGGTAGAGGTTCCCAGCCTGAAATCGGCCAGCCTGTTGGCGGTCGAAGACACCAACATGATGCGGGTGCTCTTGGTCCGCCACCTCAAGCAGGCAGGGTTCACGGACATTTCAGAGGCGGTCGACGGCCAGGCGGCACTGGATGTGCTCGCTACCAAGACCATCGACCTGATCCTGCTGGACATCAACATGCCCGTGCTCGACGGCTACGCGACACTCGAGCGGATCAAGGCCGATGAGAAATTGCGCGACATCCCGGTCATCATGATCACCGCGGTAGACTCCATCGAGAGCGTGGCGAAGTGCATCGAGATGGGCGCAGAGGATTATCTGCCGAAACTGTTCAACCCCATCCTGCTCAACTCACGTATCCAGTCCTGCCTGGAAAAGCGCTGGCTGCATCGGCGGTTGGCCGAGCTGCAGGGAGGCTAGCAAACCCCTAGAGTGCCTCGACCCGCGCGCGATCGGTCGCGGCATAGTCGACGATCTCGCGGGCGAAGGAACCGGCCACGGCTAACGATGCAAAATCGAGCGGCACGTCGACGTACTGCAGGCGTAATACGTCACGACCCCGGTTGAACAGGGGCGCCAGACCGCCGTAGAAAAAGCCCAGCCAGCCAGCCACTTCGCAGGCGAGATCGGTATTGGGATCCTCGAGGCACAGGTCCAGGTAAATCACCCGCGTTCCAGAGCGACGCACCAGTTCGTCGCGGGCTGCCCGCAGGCGGTGGGCAATGTCCTCCCCACAGCGGCTGACCTCGATCAGGCCAAAATCCGCCATGCCGACGAAGATGACGCTCAGTTCGGATTCGGCCGGAGGCGGCTCCGCGGCCAGCGGATGCACCTCGATGCCGCAGCCCAGATAAGTTTTGGCCAGCATCTCGCGGTGACGCTCCGGCAGGTGAACCCGGCGCAGCGTCGGCTCGGTGAGGGGCTGCAGGTACAGCAAGACGCTGGTCCGGTCATCTCCCGCCTTGTCGATGGACTTGAGCTCCATGTTGACGCCAACCATGGCCAGGCTGACCGCGCAGGCCTTTGCGCCCAGTTTCTCGTTGGCCTTCTGCGAATAGGGGTGGGCCATGGTGGGCTGGCTGAATACAGCCAGCAAACCGGAC
>JAUMBX010000008.1:0-4076 GCA_032119515.1 Steroidobacteraceae bacterium
CGACGATGTGGTGAAGCTGGTGTTCGTTTGCGCACCCAACAACCCCACCGGAGGGCACCCGGGCCGTGAACGGATTCTTGAACTGGCCGACCGGGTGGGCGACCGTGCCCTCGTGGTGGTCGATGAGGCCTACATCGAGTTCTGCGCAGAGGCCTCGCTGGCGAGTGAAGTCGCCGGCCGTGACAATCTCGCGGTCCTCAGAACCCTCTCCAAGGCGTATGGCCTTGCAGGGGCCCGCTGTGGCGCGGTGGTCGCCAGCTCGGACCTGATCGACCTGCTGCGCCGCTTGCTCCCGCCCTACGCCATCACCACCCAGACCATCGAGGCGGCGGCTGCGGCACTTCAGCCCGAGGGCATTCAGCGCAGGACCCGCCAGGTGGAGCACTTGGTGACCGCGAGGGAGTCACTGGCCAAGTCCTTGTCTCAGCTATCCGTGATCACCCGGGTCTGGCCCAGTGAGGCCAATTTCGTGATGGTGCACAGCGAGCGGTCCGGCGAACTGATCAGCCGCGCACTGGAGGCCGGTCTCCTGGTTCGCGATGTCGGCAGCCAACCCGGGCTTGCCGGCTGCCTCAGGGTGACTGTGGGCCTCGAGGAGCACAATGCCCGCCTGCTGCAGGCCTGGAGTCCAGCATGAACCTGCCACGCCCTACCCTGTTCATAGACCGTGACGGCACCCTGATCGCCGAACCGCCGGATGAGCAGGTGGACAGTTACGAAAAGCTTTCCCTCATACCCGGGGTGATCCCCGCCCTGCTCACCTTGCAGGCAGCCGGCTATCGTCTCGTCATGGTGACCAACCAGGACGGGCTGGGCACCGAGAGTTTTCCTGCCGAAGCCTTCGATAAGCCACACTCGCTGCTACTGCAGATCCTCGGTTCGCAGGGCATCCACTTCGACGCGGTGCTCATCTGCCCTCACCGACCGGCCGATGCCTGCCTGTGCCGGAAGCCCGGCACGGCGCTGGTGGAAGCCCATGCCCGCCAGCAACCCTTCGAACCTGCCCGGAGTTTCGTGATCGGCGATCGCGACACGGACTTCGAGCTGGCCCGGAACCTCGGCCTAGAGGCCCTGCGCATCTGCCCGGATCGCGGCGATGATTTCAGCTGGGCGGCCGTCGTCGCCTGTCTCACGGCGCAGGGCGCTCGGCGGGCCAGGGTGTCCCGCAACACCCGGGAGACCAGGATCGAGGTCAGCGTCGACCTCGACCATGAGGGTACCGCCAGCATCACGACCGGTCTCGGTTTTTTCGACCATATGCTGGAGCAGATTGCCCGCCACGGCGGATTCGAGCTCCAGCTCCACTGCACCGGTGACCTTGCAGTGGACGAGCATCATACGGTGGAGGATTGCGCCCTCGCCCTGGGCCAGGCGCTGCGAGAGGCGCTGGGAGACAAGCGCGGCATCGGGCGCTATGGCTTTGTGCTACCCATGGACGAGGCCCAGGCGCAGGTAGCCATCGACCTGTCGGGGCGTCCCTACGCCCGGTTCGAGGGACGTTTCGGTCGTGAGCGGATCGGTGAACTGCCGACCGAGCTGGTTCCGCACTTCTTCCGCTCACTCGGTGAGTCGCTGGGGGCGGCCATTCACGTCAAGGTCGAGGGCGAGAATACGCACCATATGGTGGAGGCTTGCTTCAAGGCAGTCGGGCGCGCCCTGCGACAAGCCCTCCGCAAGGAGGGCACGGAGCTCCCGAGCAGCAAGGGTGTGCTGTGAGCACGGTGGTCATTGTGGACAGCGGAGGGGCCAACATCGCCTCGCTGCGTCACGCCCTGGCCCGCCTCGGGGTGGAAGCCGTCCTGAGTGCCAACCCGGAAATCCTGGCGAGTGCCGGGCGGGTGATCCTGCCGGGAGTGGGTGCGGCCGGAGATGCCATGCGTCGTCTTCGCGAGAACGGCCTCGATATCGCCATTCCCGACCTGAGGCAGCCGGTGCTGGGCATCTGCCTCGGTATGCAACTGCTCTTCGAGCACAGTGAGGAAGGCGAAGTGGACTGCCTGGGGCTGCTGCCCGGGAGCGTCCGTCGCATCCCTGCGGACGCCGGGCTGGCTGTCCCCCACATGGGGTGGAACCAACTGGAGTCGCCCGCCGACCATCCCTTATTGAAGGATGTGCCCGCAGGCAGTTACCTCTATTTCGTGCACAGCTATGCGGTGCCACCCGGGGCGTGCACGTTCGCCACCTGCGACTACGGCGCGCCCTTCAGCGCGGTCGTGGGTCGCGACAATTTTTACGGCATGCAGTTTCATCCGGAACGCTCGGGTCCCGTCGGCGCCAGGCTGCTGCACAACTTCCTGGATCTGGACCCATGCGCCTGATCCCCGCCATCGACCTCCGTGGGGGCCAGGTGGTGCGTCTGCTGCGGGGTGATTTCGGGGAGGAAACCCGTTACGCCGTAGACCCGCTCGCGCTGGTGGGACGCTATCGTGGCCTGGGCTGCGAGATGATGCACGTGGTCGACCTGGACGGGGCCCGATCGGGCGAACCTGCCAACCGCGAATCGATCATCGCACTGGTTGCTCAGGACATGCCCAGACTCCAGGTTGGCGGAGGGATCCGCGAACGTAGCGACGTCCAGGCGTGGCTGGAGCTGGGCGTAGAGCGGGTCGTGATCGGCAGCACCGCGGTGGAACGGCCCCTGGAAGTCGCTGCCTGGGTCCGCGAGTTCGGCACAGATCGCATCGTCCTGGCGCTGGATGTCAGCCTCACCATTGCAGGTCAACCGCGCTTGCGCACCCGCGGCTGGGAAGTGGAATCTGCCATCGGACTCTGGGACTTACTCGACGCCTATGCGGACTGTGGTTTACGCCACGTGTTGTGTACCGATATCGGCCGCGACGGCACCCTGGAGGGGCCGAACCTCGAACTCTACCGGGACACGCTTGCCCGTCATCCCGGCCTCGAATGGCAGGCGTCGGGCGGCGTCAGGGGTCGTGGCGACCTCGAGGCGCTGCGCGACCTGGGGCTTGCCGCGGCCATCAGTGGCCGCGCCCTGCTGGATGGAACGTTGACCGAAGAGGAGATTCAGCCATTCTTGCGCCCCGCATAATCCCCTGCCTGGACGTGCGCGATGGTCAGGTGGTGAAGGGCGTGCGCTTTCGCGACCACGAGGTCGTGGGCGACATCCTGGCCCTGGCCCGCCGCTACCGCGACGAGGGCGCAGACGAATTGGTGTTCTATGACATTACGGCGAGTCCGGAAGGCCGCTCGGTGGACCGTGACTGGGTAGCCCGGGTGGCCGAAGTCCTGGACATCCCGTTCTGCGTTGCCGGCGGCATCCGCAGCGTGCGTGACGCCGAGGAAGTGCTCGCAGCAGGCGCGGAAAAGATTTCCGTCAACACGCCGGCCCTGGAGCGTCCAGAGTTGATCGAGGAACTTGCGCGTCGGTTTGGCTCGCAATGCGTGGTCGTGGGCATCGACAGCCAATCCGCCGCGGGTGGCTGGCAGGTCCATCGCTACACGGGTGATCCCGGCCGCAGTGGCCCTGCCTCCAGGAGCACCCTCGACTGGCTACGCGAGGCCCAACAGAGGGGTGCGGGTGAGATCGTACTCAACTGCATGAATGCGGACGGCACTCGCGACGGATACGACCTCGTGCAGCTGGCTCAGGCCAGGGAACACTGCGCTGTCCCGCTGATCGCCTCGGGCGGGGCAGGCACCCTGCAGCACTTTGCCGAGGTCTTCCGGCAAACCGGGGTCAACGGTGCGCTCGCCGCCAGCGTGTTCCACCGCGGCAGCATTGGCATCCCCGCATTGAAACGGTTCCTTCGCGAATCCGGTATCGAGGTAAGGCCATGAGCAGTCAATTGATGGAGCGCCTGGACTGGGACAAGCAGTCCGGACTGGTACCTGCGATCGTGCAGGATGCCGACTCCGGAGAGGTCCTGATGCTGGGCTACATGGACCGCGATGCCTTGGCCGCCACCCTGAGGGATGGGCTGGTGACCTTCTACAGCCGGAGTCGCGGCAGGCAATGGCGCAAGGGAGAAACTTCCGGACACGTCCTGGAGATGACCTGGGCCGGCACCGACTGCGATGCCGACACGCTGCTCATCCGGGCGCGACCGCGCGGGCCG
>JAUMBX010000009.1:0-5380 GCA_032119515.1 Steroidobacteraceae bacterium
CAAGTCGGGCTTCGCCCACTTCTTCGAGCACATGATGTTCCGCGGCACCCCCACGCTGTCACCGGATGAATACAACGCCATCATCACCCGTGCCGGTGCCCGCCAGAACGCCTACACCACGGATGACTACACCAACTATCACGTCACCTTCGCCAAGGAGGACCTGGAAACCCTGCTCAGGATCGAGGCAGACCGCTTCCAGAACCTCGACTACCCGGAAGAGGCCTTCAGGACCGAGGCCCGGGCGGTGCTCGGCGAGTACAACAAGAACTCCGCCAACCCGATCTCGCGGCTCTACGAGAAGCTGCGCGCGACGGCCTTCAAGACCCATACCTACCGGCACACCACGATGGGCTTCATCGAGGACATCGAGGACATGCCGAACCAGTTCAACTACTCGCGTACCTTCTTTGAACGCTGGTACCGTCCCGAGAACACCGCGCTGATCGTGGCCGGGGACGTCGACCCCGAGGCGGTGTTTCCGCTGGTCGAAAAATACTGGGGCGACTGGAAGCCGGGTAGCGGCGAGGTCGTCGAGATCCCTGCCGAGCCGCCGCCGGCCGGCGCGGCCTATGCCCACGTGCCATGGGAGACACCGACTGCGCCCTGGGTGGCAGTCTCCTTCCGTGGTCCTGCCTACAGCGAAACCGGGAAGGATGCAGTGGCCATCGACATGTTCATGAACCTCAACTTTGGCGAGACTTCCGACATCTATCGCAGGCTCGTGGAGCAGGAACAGAAGGTGGACCGCTTCTTCGCCGGCGGGTCCGACAACGTCGACCCCGAGTTGATCAACCTGTTCGTGCGGGTCAAGGACCCTGCCGACGTCCTCTATGTGAGGGACGCGCTCCTGACCGAGGTGGCCCGCACCCGGGCCGAACCCGTCGATGCCAGGCGGCTGGAGGAGGCCAAGTCGAACGCCCGTTATTCCTTCACCGCGGGCCTCGACAATACCGACCGCATCGCCTCGGTGCTGGCCCGCTTCGTGCGCTACCGGCGGTCGTTCGACTCGCTCAACAACCTCTACCGGCTGTATGACTCGCTGACCCCTGCCGACCTGCAGGCCGCGGCGGAGCGTTATTTCATCGACGATTCGCTGGTGGTGACCACCCTGGCCCATGGCGAGCTGCCGGCCGAGGTGGCCGAGCTCCCGTCGCTTGCCACGCTGGTCCCGAAGTCCTCGCGCCTGCCTGCCGAGACCTTCCTGGTGCAGCACACGCCGCTGCCGCAGCTGCGGGTCAAGCTGCTGTTCGACGTGGGCTCGGCTTACGACCCGCAGGGCAAGGCAGGGCTCGCGCGGCTGGCCGCTTCCATGATTGCGGAAGCGGGTTCCACGGCCCAGCGCATCGACGAGATCAACAAGGCCCTGTACCCCATCGCCGGTGGTTTCTTCGCCCAGGTCGACAAGGAAATGACCACCTTCACCCTCTCGGTCCATCGCGACAACTGGGAGCGCTTTGCTGGCATCGTGTTGCCGCAGTTGCTCGACCCGGGCTTTCGGGAGGAGGACTTCACGCGTCTCAAGACCAACCAGATGAATGCGCTGGTGCTCGACCTGCGTTCCAACAACGAGGAAGAACTGGGCAAGGAGTGGCTGCAGAACCGCCTGTTCGAGGGCACGCCCTATGGTCAGGCCGTGCTGGGGACCGTGAAGGGGCTGGAGTCCGTCACCCTCGAGGACGTGCGCGACTTCGTGGCTCGCCACTATACCCTGGGTAACCTTCGCGTCGGCGTGATCGGTGACGCAGGCGAGGCCGTGATCGACTTCCTTGCGGTTGAGCTTGCGGCCCTGCCGGCGGGCGAGACGCCCCGGGTGACGGTACCCGCCGCACGCCAGCTGGAAGGATTGCAGGTGGACATCCTGCAGAAGGATACCCGCGCGACGGCCATTTCCATGGGCCATCCCATTCCGCTGACCCGGTCCTCGGTCGACTTCGTCGCCCTGGACGTGGCGCGCGCCTGGTTGGGTGAGCACCGCTCCTCGATGTCGCACCTCTACGACCGCATTCGCGAGAAGCGCGGCATGAACTATGGCGACTACGCCTATATCGAGGCTTTCCCGCGCGGCATGTTCCAGTTCTTCCCGGACCCGAACATCGCGCGCCAGCAGCAGCTGTTCGAGGTGTGGATCCGCCCGGTGGTGCCGGAGAATGCGCCGATGGCGCTGCGCATCGCGCTGTTCGAGGTGGATCGGCTGGTGCGCGAGGGCCTGACCCGCGAGCAGTTCGAGGCTACCCGCGACTACCTGATGAAGAACGTCTATGTGCGCACGGCGACGGCCGACCAGCAGATCGGCTACGCGCTGGATTCAGAGTGGTACGGCATCGGTGAATACACTAGCCACATGCGCGCGGCGCTGGAGCAACTCACGCTGGCCGACGTCAACCGTGCCATCCGCGAATACATCCGGCCCCGTGACCTGCAGGTGGTGATGATCACCCAGGATGCCAAGGGACTCAGGCAGCTGCTGCTGTCCAGGGAGCCGGCGACCCTCCGCTATGACGCCGAGAAGCCTGCGGAGCTGCTCGAGGAAGACCGCGTGATCGGCGCCCTGGACCTCGGCCTGGACAAGGACGACGTTCGCATCGTGCCGATCGAGGAGGTCTTCGGCGGTTGACTCAGCTGGCTGCCGGGAAGGTGATGACGTGATCGGTATCCAGGCGGATGCCGATCGCCTCGCCGATCCTGTGGTCATGGTGGCTGGGCACGATCGACAGCACACGGCGTCCGCTGGCGAGCTCCAGCGTGTAGAGGAAATCGGCCCCCCGGAAGCTGCGCTCCACGATCCGGGCCTTCAGGGGCGAGTCGTCGTCGTGGACCACGTCGTCCGGGCGCAGCAGTACGTCGACCGGGCCGCTGCAGTGTGTGGAGTGTGAGTCTTCCCTGAGCGGACCGAGCTCCGACTGCAACTGGCCGCTGCCGTTGCAGCAGGCGGGAATGAAACTGGCCCGACCGACAAACTCGGCCGCGAAGCGCGAGTGGGGGCGATGGTAGAGGTCGTAGGGAGTGCCCCATTGCTCCAGGCGGCCGTCCCGCACCAGGCCGATGCGATCGGCGAGGGTGAAGGCGTCCTGCTGTTCGTGGGTGACTACCAGTGCAGTGGTTCCCGAGCGGCGCAGCAGCTCTCCCAGCTCACCGACCAACCGCTCGCGCAGCGCGACATCGAGGTTGGCGAAGGGTTCGTCCATCAGGAGCAGTGACGGCTCCGGCGCCAGGGCCCTGGCCAGCGCAACCCGCTGCTGCTGGCCACCGGAGAGCTGGCCCGGAAAGGCATCGAGCCGGTCGGCGAGGCCGACCCGCTCGAGCAATTCCGTCGCGCGCCGACGCCGCTCTGCGGCCGACAGGTGCGACAGCCCGAATTCGACGTTGCCGAGCGCGTTCAGGTGCGGAAACAGGGCGTGATCCTGGAACACCAGGCCGATGCCGCGATGGTGGGCAGGGCGATGCACGCCGGGTCCGCTGAGCAGTTCTCCCCGACACAGGATGCGCCCCTCATCGAGCGTCTCCAGTCCGGCGATGCAGCGCAGGGTGGTGGTCTTGCCGCAGCCGCTCGGCCCGAGCAGGCAGCCGATTTCGCCCTCTGCCAGGCCGAAGTCCAGCTCATCCAGCGCCGCCCGCCCGTCGAAGTGCCGGGTGGCACCTTGCACCTCAAGCCACATGGTCCATCCTTCGCGAGAGCAGGTAGACGGGCAGTAACCCTACCAGCACGATCATGACGGCGGGCAGGGCAGCCCGGGTCCACTCGCCCTCGGCCGCCATCTCGAAGATGCGAACCGACAGCGTCTCGAAGCCGAAGGGGCGGGTCATGAGCGTGATCGGCAGTTCCTTCATGAGGTCCACGAACACGAGGATGGCAGCCACCAGGAGGCTGCTCCTCAGCAGCGGCAGGTGTACGCGGCGCAGCCGGGCCGCCACGCCAGCGCCCAGCGTGGCGGCGGCCTCGTCCAGGCCGCCGTGAATCCTGGCCAGGCCGCCTTCGACCGGGCCGGCTGCCACGGCGAGAAAGCGGGCGAGATAGGCAATGAACATGACCACCAGCGTACCTTGCAGGAGGGCTCCCAGCGAGTTGAGCGGGGCAAACACGCCCACGGCCAGCACGGCGCCGGGCAGCGCATAGCCGAGCGTCGCGAGGCGGCCAAGGCTCCGTGCCACGGGGTTCCCAGCCCCGGCCAGCGCATAGCCGTGCAGCAGTGCGGCAGCCACCACCAGCAGCGCGCCACTGCCGGCCACCACGAGGCTGCGCCGGGCGAAATCCAGGTAGCGGGAGTCGAAGTCCGCGGCGTGCTGCCAGGCCCAGGCGGAGAGCTGGATGAGCGGCAACAGGAAGGCCAGTCCCAGCACCAGCGCCGCTGCCAGCACCGCCGCCAGGGCGCGGGCGCCCCGCAGGCGTGGCCTGGGCATCCGCTCCCGCTCGGGTCGAGTGGCCGCGTAGGATTCGCGACCCCGCGAGCGCCGCTCCAGCCAGGCCGCAGCGAGGACCACCAGTACCAGAAGTCCCGCCAGCTGCAGCGCCGCCTGCAGCGAGAACAGCCCGTACCAGGTCCGGTAGATCGCGGTGGTCATCGTGTCTACGTTGAAGGCGGCCGCCACCCCGAAGTCCGCGAGGGTCTCCATGCAGACCAGGGCGACCCCGGCTGCCACCGCCGGCCGTGCCATGGGCAGCATCACGCGCCGGAAATGTCCCCGCCGATCCTCGCCGAGGGTCATCGCTACCTCGAACATGGTGCGACTGGCATTGGCGAAGGCCACCCGCGCCAGCAGATAAACGTAGGGATACAAGGTCAGGACCAGCACCAGGGCGGCGCCGCCCAGTGAGCGGACCTGCAGCCACTGCAGGTCCGGACCCCCGACGGCCCTCAGCCAGCTTTGCACCGGCCCGGCATAGTCCAGGGTGCCAGCTGCCACTACCGCCAGGACGTAGCCGGGGACCGCGAGAGGCAGCAGCAGGGCCCAGCTGAACAGTCGCCGGCCAGGGAACTCATGGCAGGCCACGAGCCAGCCGAGGCCCACGCCAAGCAGCAGGCTGCCCAACCCGACCCAGAACACCAGCAGCAGTGTGTTGAGAGCGACCCGCGGCAGCACATATTCCAGCTGATGGGCCCAGATCCCGGTCTCAGGACTGCTCCAGGCCGCCAGCGTGGCCGCGATGGGCAGCAGGGCTGGCAGGGCCAGCACGGCGAGCACCAGCGTAGCGGCCGGGGCCCGGGTCAGGCGCAACATAGGCTAGCGGTAGCCGGCCCGGTCCATGAGCCGCACAGCCTGTGGTTGCAGCTTGCCCGCCTCACCCAGGTTGATCTGGCTGGACTCGAATTCGCCCCAGCTCGCCACCAGAGGATCCACGCCTACCTCGGGATTGGCTGGGTACTCGGCGTTGGCGGCC
>JAUMBX010000010.1:0-5871 GCA_032119515.1 Steroidobacteraceae bacterium
CCACCTCCCGGGCGTGAGTCGATGAACAGGGCCCCACCGAGCTTCTTGACCTCGGTGGCCACGACGTCGAGGCCGACGCCGCGGCCGGCAGCCTGGGTCAGGCGCCCTGCAGTGGAAAAACCGGGTTCGAGGATGAGCTGCCGGGCCTGCTCGTCGGTGATCGAGCGGCCCTCCTCGAGGATGCCCAGGCTGGTCGCCTTGGCCCTCACCGCAGGCAGGTTGATCCCGGCGCCATCATCGGCGACGGTGATCACCACCTCGGAACCCTCACGTGCCAGCAGCAGCTCCACGCGGCCCGTGTCGGGCTTGCCGGTCGCCGCACGGGCCTCGGGCGGTTCGATGCCGTGCACGACCGCGTTACGCAGCAGGTGCTCGAGCGGTGCCAGCATCCGGTCAAGCACCTGCCGGTCCACCTCGCCGGATCCGCCCTCGATGATCAGCTCCACTCGACGCCCCTCCTCGGCCGCCACCTGGCGGACGATCCGGGTCAGGCGCTGGGCGTGCCTGCTGAAAGGCACCATGCGGGTGCGCATGAGGCCCTCCTGGAGGTCGGCAACGACCCGGCCCTGCTGGGTCAGGAGGTCCTGGGTCTCGCGGGTCAGGTTGCCCAGGAGGGCCTGCAGGCTCGCCACGTCCGAGGCCGTCTCGACCAGCGAACGGGAGTACTGCTGGATGGTGGAATAGCGGTCGAGCTCCAGGGGATCGAAATCGCTGCGCTGGGGCAGCGTATCGACGTGGCGGTGAAGGATCTGCGCTTCCGTCTCGATTTCGAGGTTACGCAACTGATCCTTCAGGCGCTGGACCACCCGGGCGAGCTCGACCAGGTTGAAGTCGATCGACGACAGCTGCTGCTCCAGACGGGACCGATGGATGCTGACCTCTCCCGCATGGTTCAGCAGGGTATCGAGCAGGTCGGCGTCCACCCGGGCCAGGTCCGAACGTTCTGGCTGGGCCTCGCGCCCGGGCAGGGAGACCGGAGCGGTGGGCGTCGACAGCCCCGGCAGCGCCGCTGCGGTCTCTGCTGCCGGCGGCATGGTCAAGGCTTCCACCTCGACGGTGGGCGTCGGCGGCTCACCACGCGCCAGCTGCCGTATGCGCTCGACCAGGTCCCCGGCCGGGTGGACCGGGCGACCCGCGTTGACGAAGTCGCGCATCCGGTTCAGCTCGTCGAGGCTCGCCTGCAGCAGATCCTGGGTGCGCGAGTCGAACTCGACCACGGACCCCGCCACCAGGGTCAACAGGCTTTCCAGCTCGTGACTCAGGTCGCCCATGGCGGTGATTCCGGCCATGCGCGCCCCGCCCTTGATCGTATGCAGGGCGCGCTGCATCTCGACCAGCCGCTCGCGGCTGCCCCGCTCGGCCCGCAGCGCACCCAGGGCGGCGTCCGCGGTCTCCAGCAACTCGGTCGCCTCTTCACTGAACACCGCGGCAATCTCGGGCTCATAGTCGACCGGCGCCTCAGCACCACCGGGCAGGTAAGGCACCTCCGTGGTCAGCGATCCTTCGGCAGGCTCCTGGGGCGGAATCACCTCCATGCCGGGCAGTTCGGGTGACTCGAGGAGACCGGTCGGCTCCACCTCGACGGCAGGCAGGATGCGCCCCATGTCGAGAGGCGGCGGTGGCGCCTCCTCCGGCTCCGGTTCGGGCTCGGCAGGCCAGGGCAGGGACGGCACCTCCACGGTCATGGTGGGGTTTTCGCTCTCCGACTCGAGATGGGTCGCCAAGCGCTCCGCAATGGCGGCCAGCGACTCCAGTCGCCGCACCAGCCCAACGGCATCGACCGGCTCGGGCACACCGCTCGGGCTGGTGTCGAGCAGGTCGTCGAAGGCCGAGACCGCATCGGTCAGGGCATTCAGGGCCATTTCGTCCATGGGCAGGTCGGCGTCGAACATCCGGTGCAGCCAGCGGTGCAACGGCTCGGCCAGGCGAGTGAACTCCTCTGCCTCCGCGGAGCGTGACGCACCGCGCAGGGTGTGCACCGCCCGATACAAGTCGTCCGTGACCCTGTGCCGGGACCCCTCGATCCACGCGCGGCGCAGGAACTCGCGGATCAGGTCGAGATGGACGAGCATGTCCTGGCGGAAGATGTCACCGAGGGTCGGATCCGGGTCCCAGGAACCGATCTCCACCTCGTCGACGACCGGGAATTCATCATTGGCACCAGCCGGCTCCGCGTCCTCCGGAGCGTCGTTAACGGCTACCGCCTCGCCACTGGCGAGCGCCTGCAGGCGCGCGATGAGTGGCCCGCCCACCACGCCGCCCAGGCGACCGAGGGCGATCCCGTCGACCACCGCCGGCAGCAGGTCCACGACCGCCTGCAGGGTGTCCAGGGCAGCCCCGGACCGGAAGCAGGTCCCTTCCAGGTAGCGGTTGAGCAGGTTTTCCGAGGCCCACGCCAGCTCGCCAAGGGCCGTGGCCCCGACCATGCGGCCGCTGCCCTTGAGGGTATGGAAAGCGCGACGCAGCCTGCCCAGTGAATCCTGATCCGCCGCGTCTTCACGCCAGCGGGGGAACAACTGGGCGATGACGGCCAGCTCCTCCCGGGCCTCTTCGACGAACACCTCCAGCAAATCGGCATCGACGGCTGGCGTCTGGTCGGGGACTTCCTGGCGCACGGGCAGTGCCAGGGGCATGACCGACGGCTCGGGCCGAGCCTCGATCACCCTCAGACAGTGCTCGGCATTGTCCAGCATGTACCAGGCGTCGCCGCGGCCGGCCCGCAGCGTGTCCATGTAGTACTCCAGCGCGACGACCGCATCGGCCAGCCGGTCCAACAGATCGCCCGACGGCGGGCTGTCCCGGGCATCGGCCAGCAGCGCCACCACCTGCTTGCCGATCCGGTCCATGACGTCCATGGCCCGGGTCTTGCCGAGCATCAGGAGTCCGGCCGTCACGCCGCGGGCGAGGCCGGGGACCTGTTCGAGGTGGGCCGCTTCACCTCCGCCGGCCACCGACTCGGACACGATCTCCTTGATCCGGGCCAGGTTGACCGCGCATTCACGCAGGACCGCGTCGGCCACCTGCCTGAAATCCGCATCCTGGATCACGCCGGCGCGCTCCGGCACGGCGGGCATGATCAGTTTCAACAGGGCGTCATCGAGGCCGGACTCCACGCCGATGAGCGCGGCCGCGATGCCGATCAGGCCCTCACGGTCGGCCGGCAGGCGGCGCTCGGCCATCGCCTCGAGGCGACTCAGCTCGGCCTGGACGGACTCCCGGAGACCGGCCGTACCCAGCACTGCCAGCGTGTCCCCGATCTTGGTCAACAGCGCCACCTGCTGACCGAGCTCTTCAGGCTGCCCACCCTTGCGGACGAACAAATCGAGGGCGTCCTTGACCCGGGCCAGGTCGTCCTTGATGGCCCCCGCCACCGTCTTCATGAGCCGCGCCGAGGGCCCCGCCAGCGACAGCGTCTCCTCGCGCACCAGCTCCCGCGAGGGCAGCAGCTCGCGCAGCCTGAAGGAATCCCGGACCGCCGAGACCCGCGGCCCCTCCGTGGTGGCCCCGGCCACGTAGAACAGGAGGTTGTTCAGCAACTCGACGGGGGTTGCCTCCGCATAGCGCGCCTCGCCGAGGTCAAGCAGGCGCTTCAGTTCACGGTCTGCCTGTCCCAGCAGGCGCTTGACTGCCGCGCTGTCATCCAGCCCGCCGGATTCCAGCGCCTCGAGGACGGCGCCCAACACCCACCATAGCTGATAGACCGGCGTGGTGGTCGCAGCCGCCTCGACCTCAGCCGCCACCGACCCCAGCAGGGCGACGGGCCGGGCGCCCGATTCGCCACGCAGCAGGGTCAGCAGCGCACTCTGGAAACGGGGTCGCAGGCGACGTATCGTGGGAACCAGCGGCTCGGTCGCGCCGGCGTCGGCGACACGATCGGCTGGCTGGGCGCTGGAGCTCAGATTCAGGGCGAACAGCGTGCCCTCGGAAAACAGCGACGCACCCCGGACCGCCCGCAGGTCGTTGAGCAGGGGCATCAGGACCATGGCCAGGTCACGACCACCGGCCAGCACCCGTTCGACGTAGTCCGGCAGCTGCATGGCTCCGCGCAACAGCGCGTCCAGGCCGTCCTCGACCTGACGTCGATCCGTGGAGCGCGCCAGCGACCGGGCACTCGCCTCCATTTCCTCGGCGAGCAGGGCGCCGCCGCCGATATCGACCACCCGCAGGGCACCTCTCACGAGGTGCATGAGGTCGGCGACGTTGACCAGCGACTGGTCGTCGCCAATGCGCTCGGCGGCCGCCTCCAGGAGACCGCGCACCTCGCCTAGGGTGGCGGACAGTTCCCGTCCTACCGCCTGCAGCGCCTCCGAGTTGGCTTCATCCAGCGCTGGCACCCGCTTCAGGTCTCCATCCCGGCCACTTCCTGCTCCGTTCGCCGGATCCGGGTGGCACCCATTGGCAGCTCGGCGTCCGCGACCCGGAAACCCTGGGCCGCGCGCCGCAACTGGGTGGACAGCACGGCCAGCCTGCCGATGGCCCCGGAGGTGGCGTGGGTGTTGTCCGCGGTCTGCTGACTGATTTCCCGCAGGACCTGCATGGTCCGGGAAATCTGCCCTGACGCCGCGGCCTGCTGGCGGGCGGAGCCCGAGATCCCCTGGACCAGCTCGGCAATCTGGTTGGAGACCGCCTCGATCTCGCCCAGGGCCGCCCCGGCATTTTCAGCCAGCAGGGCGCCGCCCACCACGTCGGTGGTGGTCCGCTCCATCGACACCACTGCCTCGTTGGTATCGCCCTGAATGGTTCTCACCAGCACCTCGATCTGGCGGGTGGCGTGACCGGCCCGCTCGGCCAGCCTCTGCACCTCGTCGGCCACCACCGCAAAACCACGGCCGGCTTCGCCGGCCATGGAGGCCTGGATCGAGGCATTGAGCGCCAGGATGTTGGTCTGCTCGGCGATGTCGTTGATCAGCTCGACGATGTTGCCGATCTCCTGCGAGCTCTCCCCCAGCCGCTTGATGCGCTTGGAAGTGTCCTGGATGTTCTCGCGGATGGCATTCATGCCATCGATGGTCCTGCGCACCGCATCCCCGCCCTTGTGGGAGATCTCCACCGCGTGGCGGGCCACCTGGGAGCAGCGCTCGGCATTGGTGGAGACCTGCTCGATGGAACCGGCCATGCCGGTCACGGCCTCCGTGGCCTCCGCCACTTGCCGGGACTGCGCGATACTCGCCTTGGCGAGATGGTCGGCCGCTGCCTGGGTCTGACGGGCCGCCGAATCCAGCTGCACCGCCGTTTCGTTGATGGTGGTGACCAGGTCGCGCAGGGCCTCGATGGCATAGTTGACGGCATCGGCGATCGCGGCCGTGATGTCGTTGGTGACCGTCGCCTGCACGGTCAGGTCGCCATCGGCGAGGCTGGACATCTCGTCGAGCAGGCGCAGGATCGCCTCCTGGTTCTGCTGGTTCTGCCTGGACTGCAGCTCGGTGTCGCGCCGCATGTCAGCAGTGGAGATCCACGCGAACAGCGCGCCGGCGAGCGAGGCCATGGACAGCAGCATCGCAATCAGGGCGGGGTAGGAGCTGGCCAGGATCCCTGGCTCCGAGCTGCGCGCCAGCTCTGCCAGCTCGTTGCCGGCCAGCACGCTGGCGGCGCTGAGCTCGCTGGCCTCGGCAAGGGTGCGCTCGCCAGGCCGGCCGAAGGCCTGCATGCGCTCCAGCATCACAGGCCAGGTGGCCCCTTCGGCCACCAGTCGCGCGCCCGGCGCCTCCACCAGGCCCCAGACCCGGTCGCCGGCACCGAGCCGGGCCAGCAACGCAGCTGATTCCTCGCGCAGCGCGCTGACCCGTGCCCGCGCGAGGGCATCCCCCGCGGCGACGGCCGAGGTCGCCGCAGGGAGCGAGGCGGCGACCCGCTGCAGGGACCCCAGCGTCT
>JAUMBX010000011.1:0-6954 GCA_032119515.1 Steroidobacteraceae bacterium
ATGGAGTCCATGATCGTCAACCCGGTCCCCACCCGGGCCGAGGTCTCGGACGTGGCCAACGCGATCATGGACGGCAGCGATGCGGTCATGCTGTCGGCAGAGACCGCGGTCGGGCGCTACCCGGTCAAGGTGGTGGCCGCCATGGCCCAGGTCATCGAGGGCGCGGAGAAGTGGCAACTGGCCCGTCGCGAACTCTCCGACCCGGACGGTCAGTTCACCCGTACCGACGAGGCCATCGCCCATGCCGTGATGTACACCGCCCGACACCTTGACGTGCGTGCCATCGTGGCCCTCACCGAGTCGGGCTCCACCGCCTTGTGGATGTCCCGCACCCGCTCGGGTATCCCGATCTATGCCTTCAGCCGCCAGGGCAGTACGCGCCGGCGGGTCACGCTCTATCGCGGTGTCTACCCGATCGACTTCGATGTGACCGACACCCACCCCGACGTGCTCTATCCCACCATCTTCTCGGTCCTGCTGCGTCGTGGTCTGGCACAGGAGGGGGACCTCGTCATCATCACCAAGGGCGAGCTGCGTGGCGTCAAGGGTGGCACCAACACCATGAAGATCCTGCGCGTCACCAGGGAGGGCTGAACCATGCGCCGAGCCGTTTCCATCGTCGCCCGCGGTCTGCTGTGGATCGCGGCCTTGTTGCTGCTGCTGGTGCTGGCAGCCTGGCTCGCGCTGCGTGCCAGCTTGCCGGAACTGGAGGGCGAGGCGAGCCTGGCGGGCCTGTCGGGCCGGGTGCTGGTCGAGCGTGACGTCGAGGGCGTGCCCGTCATCCGGGGCGCGAATCGCCTGGACGTTGCCCGCGCCAGCGGGTTCGTCCACGCCCAGGAGCGCTTCTTCCAGATGGACCTGACCCGTCGCTCGGCGGCCGGTGAGCTGTCGGCGCTGGTGGGCGCCAACGCCCTGGAGGCAGATCGCAAGGTGCGCATCCATCGATTCCGGTCGCTGGCGCAGCAGGTCTTCGAGTCCTCGGCAACGGACGAACGGGCGCTCCTCGAGGCCTATGCCGAGGGCGTGAATGCCGGCCTCGCAGCCCTGTCGGCCCGGCCCGTCGAATACCTGCTGCTTCGCCGGAAGCCGGAGCCCTGGGCGCCAGAGGACTCGCTGCTGGTCACCTATGCCATGTGGATCACGCTGCAGGCCAACGCCTTGGCGGTCGAGTTGCAGCACGAGCGACTGCACGCGGCCCTGCCGAGCGCGCTCTACCAGTTCGTGGCTCGCAGTGAGTCGCCGTGGGATGCGCCGCTCGACAACAGCATCCTTTCAGAACAGCCGCTGCCGACGGCCGAAGTGTACGACCTGCGCAGGCTGGATCCGGCCCTGTTCGAGGAAGACTCGCTGCCCACCAACCCGCTGCGCCTGACCTGGCTGCCCCACGACGACCCGACGGCCATGCTCGGCAGCAACAACTGGGCCCTGGCCGGCAGTCGCACGGCCAGCGGGCATGCCCTCGTCGCCAACGACATGCACCTCGGCCTGTCCCTGCCCAACACCTGGTATCGGGCCCGGTTCGTTGCAGAGGAGGAGGGGCTCGACGTGACCGGCGTCACCCTGCCCGGCACGCCCCTGGTGGTAGCTGGCAGCAACGGGCGCGTGGCCTGGGGCTTCACCAATTCCTACGGTGATTTCCAGGACCTGGTGCGGCTCGAGCTGGAGCCGGGGTCCGCGGATCGCTACCGCACGCCGGACGGCGTCGAGGCGCTGCAGCGCATCACCGAGGTCATTGAGGTGGCGGACGCGGAGTCGGTGGAGTTGCTCGTCGAGCAGAGCCGCTGGGGCCCGGTCGTGGGCCGTGATGCCGAGGGACGATCGCTGGTCCACGCCTGGACTGCGCATCGGTCGGAGGCGCTGAACCTCGAGCTGTGGCGCATGGAGTCGGCGCGGGACCTCGAACAGGCCATCGGCCACGCGGCGGCCAGCGGCATGCCGGCCCAGAACGCGCTGATCGGTGATGCGACGGGCCGGATCGCCTGGGTCATCACCGGCAAGCTCCCGCGCCGGGCCGACTACGACCCCCTGCTGCCTTCATCCTGGGCAGAGCCAGGCTCGGGCTGGACCGGCTGGGTCGAGCCGACGGAGCAGCCGCGCATCGTCGACCCGCCGGATGGGCGCGCCTGGACGGCCAATTCGCGGGTGGTGGGTGGCGAGCTGTATGCAACGGTAGGCAATGGTGGCTATGCCCACGGCGCGCGCGGCATGCAGATCCGCGACGGCCTCGGCGGACTGCAGGAGGCCGAGCCGGGCTCGTTCCTGCCGATCCACCTGGATGATCGCGCGGTCTACCTGGCGGGATGGCAACAGCTGCTGCTGGAGGTCCTCGATCGCATCGGGCCCGAGGCCGCCGCCGCGAGTGGCTACGTCAGCGGCTGGAGCGGCAGGGCGGCGCCGGACGACGTCGGTTATCGAATCGTGCGCGGCTTTGAGCGCACGGTGACCGACCGCAGCTTCGCCATGCTCACGGTCGAGGCACGGCAGCGGTGGCCGGAGTTCTCCTGGCGGCCGCCGGCGCGCTTCACCGACGTGGCCTGGCGGCTCACCAGCGAGCGCCCGCTGCACCTGCTGGATCCGCGCTTCGCCGATTGGGATGCCTGGCTGGCAGATGCCGCGCGCTCGACGCTGGTCGAGTTGCAGGAGGAATGCGGCTCACTCGCCGAGTGCACCTGGGGCAAGGTCTCTTCTTCGCCCATTCGCCATCCGCTGAGCGCGGTCGTGCCCGGTCTTGGCCTGCTGTTCGACATGCCCTGGGTCGAGCTGCCGGGCGACTGGTCGATGCCGAGGGTGCAGTCGCAGCGCTTCGGTGCCTCGGAGCGCTTTGCGGTGGAGCCTGGTCGCGAGGCGGAGGGTTACTTCCACATGCCCGGTGGGCAGGCCGGTCATCCGCTCTCGCCCTACTACGGGGCGGGGCACCTGGCCTGGGTGGAAGGCACTCCCAGTCCCTTCCTGCCGGGACCGGCGGAGTATCAGCTGACCCTCAGCCCAGCGCCCTGATGGCGCGGTCGAGGCCCTCGAGGGTCATCGGGAACATGCGCTCGCCGGTCAGTTCGCGGGTGATCTGGATCGACTGGGTCCAGCCCCAGCGTTCCTCGGGATCCGGGTTGAGCCAGGCGAAGCGCGGATAGGCCTGCAGGAGGCGCTGCAGCCAGGTTGATCCGGGCTCCTCGTTCCAGTGCTCGATGCTGCCGCCTGGCTGGAGGATCTCGTAGGGACTCATGGCGGCATCGCCGACCATCACCACCCGATAGTCGCTGGCGTAGGTGCGCAGGATCTCCAGCGTCGGGATCCGCTCCGCATGGCGCCTGCGGTTGTCCTTCCAAACCGACTCATACAGGAAGTTGTGGAAATAGAAGTACTCCAGGTGGCGGAACTCGCTGCGGGCAGCCGAGAACAGTTCCTCGCACAGGCGCACGTGGTCGTCCATCGAGCCGCCCACGTCCAAAAACAGCAGGACCTTCACCGCGTTACGCCGCTCGGGCAGCATGCGGATGTCCAGCAGGCCGGCGTTGCGGGCCGTCGCCTCGACCGTGCCGTCGAGGTCGAATTCCTCGGCCGCACCCTGGCGCGCGAACCGGCGCAGCCGCCGGAGTGCCACCTTGATGTTGCGGGTGCCGAGTTCCACCGCGTCGTCGAGGTTGGCAAACTCACGCCGGTCCCACACCTTGACGGCGCGACGCTGCCCGGGGCCCTCGCCGCCGATGCGGATGCCCTCCGGGTTGTAGCCCCCGTTCCCGAAGGGCGAGGTGCCGCCGGTCCCGATCCACTTGCTGCCGCCCTGGTGGCGGCCCTTCTGCTGCTCGAGGCGCTCCTTCAGCGCATCCATCAGCGCGTCCCAGCTGCCGAGCGACCTGGCCCGGGCCTTGGCCTCGTCATCGAGCAGGGACTCCAGCTGCTTGCGTAGCCAGTCTGCCGGGAGTTCGCGCTGCAGCTTGGCGAAGGCCTCTTCCAGGCCCCGGAAGTGGGCGGCAAAGACCTGGTCGAAACGGTCGTAATGTCGCTCGTCCTTCACCAGCAGGGTCCGCGCCAGCAGGTAGAAGTCCTCGACCGAGGTGCCGATCACGCGCGCCTCCAGCGCGGCGAGCAGGGCGAGGAATTCGGTAAGGGACACCGGAATTCCGGCGGCGCGCAGCATCTCGAGGAAGCGCACCAGCATGGCTGGCCTCAGGACTGGCGATGGGTCCGGCGATGCAGGAAGACCAGCTGCTCGAACAGGTGGACGTCTTGTTCGTTTTTCAGCAATGCACCGTACAGCGGCGGGATCGAACCCTTGCCGTCGTCCTGCCGCAGGGCCTCCGGCGGCACGTCCTCCGCCAGCAGCAGCTTGATCCAGTCGAGCAGTTCCGAGGTGGACGGCTTCTTCTTGAGGCCGGGCACCTCGCGGATGCGGTAGAACGCCTCCAGCGCCTCCTTGAGCAGGGCACGCTTGAGCCCGGGATAGTGCACCTCGATGATGCTGGTCATGGTGGCCGCGTCCGGGAAGCGGATGTAGTGGAAGAAGCAGCGACGCAGGAAGGCGTCCGGCAGTTCCTTCTCGTTGTTGCTGGTGATGATGACGATCGGCCGGTGCCGGGCGCGGACGGTCTGCCTGGTCTCGTAGACGTAGAACTCCATGCGGTCGAGTTCGCGCAGCAGGTCGTTGGGGAACTCGATGTCGGCCTTGTCGATTTCGTCGATGAGCAGCACCGACTGCTCGGCGTCCTCGAAGGCCCGCCACAGCGTGCCCTTGACGATGTAGTGGGAGACGTCTGCGACCCGCGCATCGCCGAGCTGGGAGTCGCGCAGCCGGGAGACCGCGTCGTACTCGTAGAGCCCTTGCTGTGCACGGGTGGTCGACTTGACGTGCCACTCGTGCAGCGGCCTGCCCAGCGAGCGGGCGACCTCTTCCGCCAGGCGGGTCTTGCCGGTGCCCGGCTCGCCCTTGATCAACAGCGGCCGACCGAGCGTGACCGCCGCATTCACGGCCAGCTCCAGTTCGGTGGTGGCGACGTAGCTGTCGGTCCCGGAAAAGCGACTCACCGCGTGGCTCAGTCGGCGCCGCTGCCGCCGGCGCCCGCGCCGAGCTTCTTCAGCTCGGCCAGCACCATTGCCGAATGGCCGTCCGGGTCGACCTTCATGTAGTGGCGGGCGATGCGGCCCTCGGGATCGATGATGAAGGTGTCACGGCGGGCAATCTCCCAGATGCCCCCAAACTTGGTCAGCACGCCGTAGCGACCCGCCACCTTCTTGTCGGCATCGGCCAGCAGCGCGAAGGGCAGGTTGTATTCCTCGGCGAAGGCCTTGTGCGACTCGACGTCGTCCACGCTGACCCCGAGCACGACTGCCCCCAGCTTGCGGAAGGCGAAAATATCGTCGCGGATCTCGCAGGCCTGGGTGGTGCAGCCCGGGGTGTTGTCCTTCGGGTAGAAGTACATCACCACCCATTTACCGCGATAGTCGGCGAGGGTGTGCCACTTGCCAGCCTGGTCCTGCAGGCGGAAATCCGGCGCGGCACTGCCCTCCGCCGGCGGGTCCTGGGCCAGGGCGGTGCCGGCTGCAAGGGCCAGCAGGCCGGCGGTGGCGGCCAGAGTCAATCTGTGAAGCGCTTGCAACATCGGCGAGACCTCCGGGTTCCCTGGATTCGGGGTGGCTAGAATAGCACCCATGTGCCCACAGACCGGTCCCGAGGGCCGCAGTTCCCCGCTTGCCGATCAGGAAGGGGGCAGCGCGCGACCCAGGCTGGCGCTCCTGCTGCCGGGCGGCGGCGCGCGCTCGGCCTATCAGGTGGGGGTGCTCAAGGCCATCTCGGGCTGGCTGCCGCCTGGCACGCCCTTGCCTTTCTCCATCCTCTGCGGCACTTCGGCTGGCGGCATCCTCGCGGCCGTGCTGGCCGCCTACGCCTCACGGTTCCGCATGGGGGCAGGCGCGCTGGAACGAACCTGGCGCAGCCTGCACGTGAATCAGGTGTTCCGGGCGGGCAACCGCGCGATGCTCGCCTCGGGAGCCCAGGTGCTGGCATCCCTGTTGTCCGGCGGCTGGCTGGTGCCCTCGCCGCGCTCCGTACTCGACACCGCCCCGCTGCGGCACCTGCTCGAGTGGCGGGTCAACCTCGCACGGATCCAGCAGGCCCTCGATCGCGGCTGGCTCGATGCGCTGGCATTGAGCGCCACCAGCTACGGCAACGGCGAGTCGGTGTCGTTCGTCCAGTCGGCCAGGCCATTCACCCCCTGGGAGCGCACCGGCCGCCGCGGGCTGGCTGGCGAGATCAGCCTCGATCACCTGATGGCGAGCGCTGCCATCCCTTTCCTGTTTCCGCCGATCAGGGTCGACGGCACCTGGTTCGGCGATGGCGCCATGCGCCAGGTGGCTCCGCTGTCGCCGGCCATCCACCTGGGCGCGGAACGTATTCTCGTGATCGGCGTGCGCGAGCGGGGGCGCGCACCTGGCAGCGTAGCGGGGGGCGAGGCGCCGACCTTCGGTCAGGTCGCGGGCTTCATGCTGGACACGCTGTTCATGGAGAGCCTCGATGCCGACCTCGAGCGCCTGGCCCGCATCAACCGCCTGCTTGCCAGCGGGATATCCGGCACCGGCGAGTTGCGGCGGGTCGAGACCCTGGTGCTGCAGCCGCGCGGGGATCTTTCGGCCGAGGCGGAGCGGCATACGGCCGACCTGCCGGCCAGCGTGCGGGCGCTGTTCAGGGTGCTCGGGGCCGGCCGCGGCGCCGGCGCGTTCAACTCCGTCCTGCTGTTCGAGGGCCGCTATGCGAGCCGGCTCATGGACCTCGGCATGGCGGATGCCGAGGCCAGGCGGGAAGAGATCCTCGCCTTCATCGGGCCCCTGCCTGGCCCGTCAGGTCAGGAACAGGGTGCCCAGTCCCAGTAGCGCGGCGAAGCCCACCACGTCGGTCACGGTGGTCAGGATCACGCCGCCGGCCAGGGCGGGGTCGACCCGCAGTCGCTTGAGGGCCAGCGGAAT
>JAUMBX010000012.1:0-8351 GCA_032119515.1 Steroidobacteraceae bacterium
GCCAACCGCGACGCAGCGCGGTATCCACGTTGGCCTCGAGGTCGTCGACGAAAACGTCGCGGTGATCCCAATGCAGGTCGCCGATATTGGAGAGCAGGAATACGCGATGGGTCATCGCCAGGCCCCAAAGCCCAGCAGACGCCCGACGTCAAACACGATGGTATCGACCGCGCTCAAGAACTCTCCTCAGGCGTCGATCCGCGCCAACCACGGAAGCTCGCAGTCGCGATCCTCGAGACGCAGGACGAAATCGAAGCGATCCACCTCGGTACAGTAACCGAGGTCGGCCTCCGGCGCCCAGTCCGCCTGCGGGTCCAGGAACCGGCGGGCCGAGGGCGAATGACGCAGGCCGGCGGCGAGCGCGGCCCCCTCGAGACAGTCGCCGGCCAGCCTGGCCGCAATGAGGCTGGCGCAGAGGTCATCCTCCGCACAGCGCTCGCGTGCCTCCTGCCCCATCCTAACCAGCGACACCAGGCCCGGCTGCCGGCGCTCGATATAGCGACAGATGGCCGCGGCGTTCACCAGGCTCCCGGTCAGCAGCTCATCGGCGAGACGCGCATTCATCAAGCCCTCGGTCCCCGCATGGGTGGTGTGCAGCAGGGTCCGGCCACGCAGGTCCGCCGCGCGGATCTCGCTGGGTGAATTGCCGAAATCGAAGCCGGACAATTTGCGGCCGTGGCGCTCACCGATGGCGAGCCAGTCGGGATGCTCGGCACGCAAGGCCAGAGCACGCCGTGGGTCGGTGAGCGGATGGATCCGTGCAGCGCCTGCATCCACCGCATGGCAGGCCACGGTAAACGCGCGGAACACGTCGATCACCACCACCAGTCCACGCGCCGCGCGCGCACCCGCCACGTGATCCAGAATCACCACGCGGAGACTCACGGCCGAACCCGGGCCTCCCGGACTGCAGTCACCGCCGCGGGGTCGATCGTTTCGGCGGTATTGCCGAAGGATTGCCGGGTGTAGGTCAGCACCGCGGCGAGGTCGTCGTCGGCGAGCCAGAAAAACTGGGGCATCACGGCCAGGCCCCGGCGCCGCTGCAGCGTCGCGGTCCTCTCCCCGAACATCACCCAGGCGATCAAGGCCTCCTGGTCGCCGGTCACGGTGAGGGAACCGGCCAGCGCCGGCTGCACGTCACCGAGACCCTGACCGTCGCGCTGGTGGCAGGAGCCGCAGTGGGTGGCGTAAACCATCCTCCCGCGATCAGCGCCTTCGCTGGGCCCCTCGCGGGAACACGCGGACAGCACGACCAACAGCACGGCCAGCCAGGGCCGCACCGAGACTGGCCAGCGGGACGAACTGCTCAGCCCGTCCAGAAGCGGACGCGACCGGTATCGAGATGAATGAAATCGGACTTCAGGTAGAGCCCCGCTCCACCAAGCCCAAGCTGCCTGGCGTGCTCGAACAACTTGCGGGTGGAAAAACCCGTCAGGCGGACGTCGATGGCGTTGCCCTGCATGTGCAGGCTGCGCCGGGCCACCCCCGCGGAGCGACCCGCCAGCATCTGGTTGGTGGCGGGCGAGCGGTAGGCAGAGATGACCTCGAAGGTCGCATCACGGTCAGCCAGCGCCCTGAGCGCGTGCAGGCCGTCGAACAGGCGCCGATCCATCTGCGTCGCCTCGCCCGTCCGGAAGTCCCTGAGGAAGTTGTCGAGGGTCGACAGCGCGTCCGGGCAGTAGGTAGTGCCATCGAAATAGCCCACCTCGAGTGACTCGGCCGTATGCGTGTGCAGCAGGCTCAGGCTTCTGGGGGAAGCTGGACTGACAGAGGCCAGAGCCCGCCCGACAGGGGCGAAGCTGAGACAGGCCGCTGTCCCGGCGAGTCCCCACAACAACCGACGACGCCGGGGGTCGTGCTTTTCCTGATCACGATACAGAGCCATGGTTCGAGGATTGCCGATTTTGACGAATAAAACAAGGCTTTAGGTCTCAGGATCTGGCTTGAAAACGGGGCGCAGAATCCCCATCAGCCGCGCGACGGCGCCGCGATTCGCGTCCAGGACCCGCATTCCGGCCGCGCTCAGGGCAGCCCTCTCGTCTGAGTTGCCGAACAGGCGAACCACTGCCTCGCCCAGGGCCTGTCCGTCGCCCACGCTGGTGAGCCCCCCCGCGACGGACAGTTCCGTGTACACCTGCGCGGAGTGAAAGTTGTGCGGACCGGTCACGGTCGGGCAGCCCACCGCCACGGGCTCCAGCAGGTTGTGGCCCCCGATGGGCACCAGGCTACCCCCGACGAAGGCCAGGTCGGCGGCGGCGTAAAACCTCACCAGCTCACCCAGGGTATCGAGCAGCAGCACCTCGACGCCCCCCAGGCTTGAGGCAGCCCCGGATTTTCTCTGCCATCGCCAACCCCCGGTGGATAGCAGCGCTGCAACCTCCTCGAAGCGGGCCGGATGGCGCGGCGCAAGCACCAGCAGCGCATCGGGGCGCTGAGCGAGCAGGGAGCGGTGGGCCCGCAACACCTCGGACTCCTCGCCTGCGTGAGTGCTGCCCGCCACCCAGACCGCGCGGCCGGGCGCCCCCGCAGCGCGCCAGGCTCGACCGGCCAGGATCATCCCTTGTTCGACCTCGATATCGAACTTGAGGTTTCCGACAACGCGGGTGCGCTCCGGTGGCGCACCGATCCGGACGAACCGTGCCGCGTCTTCCTCGCTCTGTGCCGCGATCATCAGCACCGACTCGAGTGATCTCCTCAGCAATGGCTGCAAGCGGCGATAGCTGCGCTCCGAGCCCTCGGACATTCGGGCATTGGCAATCAAGAGCGGGACGCCACGGCTGGCACAGGCTCGAAACAGGTTGGGCCAGATCTCCGTTTCGACGATCACGCCTGCAACGGGTTGGTGACGGTCGAGAAAACGACCCACGGCACCGGGCAGGTCGAGCGGCAGGTAACGCACCGTTGCGCGGTGACCCAGCGCCTGAATGGCGACCTCACGCCCACCCGCCGTCGTGGTGGTCATCAGGAGCGGTCGGTCGGGATGGCGCACCCTCAACGCGTTCACCAGCGGCAAGGCGGCACGGACCTCACCCACCGACACGGCGTGCACCCACACTCCCCCTGACGGTGCCGCTGCCCCAAGGCCGAGCCGCTCCACCAGTGCATCACGGTAAGTGGGCTCCCTCAGGCTCCTCCACAGGAAATACAGCAGGGCGAAGGGCGCGGCGAGATAGACGAGCAAGGAGTACAGGGCGCTCACTGGCGAGGTTCCATGTCGCGGTGGCCGAGCATGAACAGGCGCCAGGGTGCCTCCCAGGAGCGCTCTCCCGCCGCCAGCTTGCGCAGGGAGCGGGCCAGCCGTTCCAGCACGCGGCGCTGCCAGGGGCCCGGACCCGGGAGGCTGCCCCGGTCGAGGTCGAGCAGCCAGACGCCCCCTTGGCCGTCGACCATGATGTTGTTGGCGTTCAGGTCGGCATGGCGGACGCCGGCATCATGGAAACGGCGCACGCAGCGGCCCGCCGCCAGCCAGTCCTCGTCAGTGGCCCGGTCAGCCCGCCAGCGCTCGCCCAGTGGCTCCGCACCCTCGAGACGACGGGTGACCAACTCACCCGAATAGGTCAGCCCGTGACGGGTCACCCTGGCCGCCACCGGCTGGGGCACCGGCAGGCTCATGGCCTGCAAGTGCTCGAGCAGGCGCAGTTCCGCGAAGGGACGGGTCCGTTCCAGGCCCGTCCAGGCATAGCGGTCCTTCGCAAGCCTGGCCGCGAGGCCACCGCGCAGGTACCGGCGCAGGACGAAGCGATCGCCGCCCAGCTCGAGGAAGTTCACCGAACCCCGGCCGCCCCTGACCCGTTCGACCCCACCGGCAGCCGCGAGTGGATCGAGGTCGAAGAGAGACTGCGGGTCCGTCACCGCCGCGGGATCGTGCAGCGTTGCGCTGCGACCCTGCCTCGTCAGCACGAGGCTCACCCTCTCCTCCGCTGCTCAGCGAACCAGGCGGAATTCGGCACTGCAATAGGGACAGCGAGCCTGCCCGCTGGTCTCGATCGGCAGGTAGACCTTGGGGTGGGAGTTCCAGAGTTTCATGCTGGGCAGGGGACAGGACAGGGGCAGGTCGGCCTCGGTGACCTCATAGATGCGACGCGCGTTGGCCTGTTCGCCGGGGTTTTGCATGGGTTCATTATAACGAGGGCGGAACTTCCTCGGCCATGACCTGCTGCCAGACGCGGGACACCACCGCGCGCTGCTCCGGGAACCAGTCTGCCGGGACCACCTTGCCCAGCTCCTCCAGCGAGCGCCTGTGCAGGCAGCGCCGGTAGTCGCGGTAGGCATCGACCAGCCGGTCGATGACCCCATGATCGACCAGCGCCGCCGAGCCAACCGACTCCAGTTGCCGGATGGTATCGGGGAACAGGCACAGGGCAGGTTGCTCGCCGGCCCAGCGAAGCACCCAGTACTGGGCCAGGAATTCGATGTCGGCAAGGCCACCCCGGTCCTGCTTGACATCGAAACCGTCGGTGCCCCCCTCGCTCAGCTCGCTGCGCATGCGCTCACGCATGGAGGACACCTCTTCACGCAGGCTGTCCCGGCGCACATGCCTGACCAGAGTCTCCTGCCGGATGGCCTCGAAACGATCCCGCAAGGCGGCGTCGCCGGCGACGGCGCGGGAATGCAGCAGTGCCTGGTGCTCCCAGGTCCAGGCCTCCTGGCGCTGGTACTCGGCAAAGGCCTCCACCTGGGTGACCACCAACCCACCCTTGCCGCTCGGGCGCAGCCGCATGTCGACCTCGTAGAGTCGACCGGCGGCGGTGGCGACGGTCAGCAGGTGGACGAGGCGCTGACCGAAACGGGCCATGAAAACGGCGTTGTCGACGACCTTGGGGCCGGCTGTCTCCTGCACCTCGCCCTCGGAGTCGTGCAGGAACACGAGGTCTAGGTCCGAGGCGTAGCCCAGCTCCAATCCGCCGAGCTTGCCGTAGCCGATGGCAGCAACCGCGACCGGCCGCAGCGCACCGGCATTTCCGCAGCTCGGCTCCCCGTGCACGGCCACCAGCTGCCGCCAGGCGAGCTGCATGGCGCGGGAGAGGATCAGCTCGGCCACCTCGGTCAGGCGGTCGCTGACGGCCATCAGCGGCAGCCGTCCCTCGAGGTCGAGCAGGGCCACCCGGAATCGGGCCGCCCGACGGAAATGTCGCAGTGCGTCCACTTCGCGCTCGAGATCCCCGGCGACCTGGTCGAGGCGCGCGCCCAGTTCCAGGGCGAATTGCGCGCGATCGGGCAAGGCCTCCAGCAGGCGGTCGTCGATCAACTCATCGAGCAGGATCGGAAAGGCGGCCACCTGCCTGACCAGGAAGTCACCGTGGCCCGAGACCCGGACCAGCGTGGTCCGCGCTGCCGGGTTCTCGATCAGCAGCGCCAGGTAAGCGGTGCGGGACCCGATCGATTCCAGCAACGTCGCGAGTCGCCTCAGGAGGGCCAGCTGGGTGGCGGCCCGCGCCGCATCGGTCGCGGCTGGTGCGGCCGCGACCACGTCGCGGATCAGCAAGGGCAACAGCTGGACCAGCCGCCGGCGACCGACGGTATCGAGGCGCCGAACGTAGGCGGACCGGCAGAGCTCGGCCAGCTGCCGACAGGCCGCCTCGGCCTCGACCATGCCCGCCGCGGCCAGCGAGCGGACGACCGGGGCATGGTTCTCGTCCTCCTGCCAAAGGGGTCCGAGGTCCGGCAGTGCGGGGTCGGGCCCGGGGCGCCGGGGTGCGAACACGACGGCCTCAAACACCTGCCGTACCGCCGTCCGGTGGTACTCGAGCTGATCGACCAGCTCAGGCCAGCCGGGAAGGCCCATGGCGGCAGCCAGGCTCTCCCGGGCCGAAGGATCCACCGGGAGCTCGTGGACCTGCGCGTCATCCACCATCTGCAGCCGGTTCTCCAGCCTTCTCAGGAACCGGTAACCCGACTCGAGGGCCGCTACGGCAGGCTCATCCAGCAACTTGGCCCCGACCAGCTGCGGCAGGACCGAGAGCAGGGAGGGATCCTGCAGGCGTGGATCGCTGCCGCCACGGATCAGCTGCATCGCCTGCACCACGAATTCCACCTCGCGGATCCCGCCCGGGCCCAGCTTGACGTTGTCCTGGAGTTCATGGCGGACCACCTCGCGCGCGATCAGCTCCTTCATCTCCCGCAAGGATTCGAAGACACCGAAGTCCAGGTAGCGGCGGTAGACGAAGGGGCGCAACACGTTGTCGTAGAGTTCCGCAAACCGGCTGGCGCCGGCCACCGGCCGGGCCTTCACATAGGCATAGCGCTCCCAGTCGCGGCCGTGCTGCTGCAGGTAGTCCTCGAAGGCGCCGAAGCCAGCCACCAGCGGGCCGGAATCCCCGAAGGGTCGCAGCCGCATGTCGACCCGGTAAACGAACCCCTCCTCGGTCACGGCATCGAGCAGGCGGATCAGCAGTTGCCCGTGGCGGGTAAAGTACTCCTGGTGGGTGATGCGCTTGCGGCCATCGGTCAGCGACTCCTCCGGGTCTCCCTCGTCGGGATAGAGGAACACCAGGTCGATGTCGGAGGAAAAGTTCAGCTCACCGCCACCGAGCTTGCCCATGCCGAGGACCATCAGTTCCAGGGCTTCGCCCGCCTGGTTCCTGGGCAGGCCATAGCGCTCGATCAGCGCGCTGGTCGCGAAGCGATGGGCCGCAGCGATGCACTCATCGGCCAGCAACGACAGGTCGGCGAGCGTCTCCTCCAGGCTGGCGAGCCCTGCCAGGTCCAGCCAGGCAATGCGGGCGAGATGGTTGCGCCGGAGCCGGCGCAGCGCAGTCATGAAGCCGGGCTCGTCCGTCTGTGCTGCCGCGATTTCCTCCAACACCTGCCTGAGTGCGGCCCGGACCAGCGGGCCGTCAAGCTCTCCCCGCTGCCGGAACTCCTGCAGCAGGGTCGGAGCCCGGCGCAGCGCAGCCGCCAGGAAGTCACTGCAGGCCAGGCAGCCCTGCAGTGATTCACGGTCGAGGTCGTCTTGCATGGATGAAGCTTAGCAAGGCAGGTGAGCAAAAGCCTTCGGGCGCGCAGCGCCTTGCCCTACACTTCAGGGATGATCTTGCCTGCGGCCGCCGCATGAGCGCTGAAACACCCCGCCGGTCACGTCCGGTGGTGGGTGGGGGCGCCAAGAAGGTGCTGTACACCCTGGAGACCGTGCGCCGGATCGGCCTGGCGCGCGCCGCGAAAACACTGAGTTCAAACAACACCTGCAAGGCCTGCGGGCTGGGCATGGGCGGACAGCGGGGCGGCATGACCGACGAACTGGGTGAGTTCCCGTCGGTCTGCAACAAGAGCGTGCAAGCGCAATCGACCGACACCCAGCCGGCCATTCCGACCGAGGTGTTCGAGCATTCACTCCAGGACCTGCAGGAGTTGAACGAGCGCGAACTCGCCAGCCTCGGGCGACTGGCGCATCCCCTCTACAAGGAGCGTGACGGCCAGCAGTTTCGCTGCGTCGACTGGGACTGGGCGCTCGATCATGCCGCCGCTCGCCTGCGCGGCACGGACCCGCAGCGCAGCTTCTTCTACAGCTCGGGAAGATCGTCCAACGAGGCTGGATTCGTTTTTCAACTGCTGGCCCGGGTTTACGGCACCAACAACGTCAACAACTGCTCGTATTACTGCCATCAGGCCACCTCCGTCGGCCTGGATGCATCGATTGGAACCGGGACGGCCACCATCGAACTGGAGGACCTGCAGGGCTGCGACCTGATCCTCCTGCTGGGCGCCAACCCCGCCTCCAATCACCCGAGGCTGCTGCACAAGCTGAAGGCCTGCCGGGACCGCGGCGGCGAGGTGATCGTCATCAACCCGGCGCGGGAGCCGGGCCTGGTCCGGTTTGCGGTACCCAAGAGCCCGCGCTCCATGCTGAGCGGCGGCACCTGGATTGCGTCGCGCTACCTCCAGCCGCGGGTCGGTTCCGACATCGCCCTGCTGAAGGGGATTGGCAAGGCGGTGCTCGCCCAGGGGGCGGTTGCGGAGGAGTTCATCCAGGCCCATACGGAAGGCTTCGAGGCCTACGCGGCCGATCTCGCCACGACAGGCTGGAGCGGGATCGAGTCGGCGACCGGCCTGTCCCGGCAATCCATCGAGGACGTGGCGGCCTGCTACGCGCGGGCAGAGCGCGTGGTGTTCGCGTGGGGGATGGGCCTGACCCACCACCTGCACGGAGTGGAGAACGTCGAGTCGGTCGCCAACCTCGCGCTGCTGCGCGGCATGGTGGGCAAGCCGAATGCCGGACTACTGCCCTTGCGCGGCCACAGCAACGTGCAGGGCATCGGCACCATCGGCGTCAAGCCGGTGCTGGCCAGCGAGATCATGCAGAGGATGGAGTCCACGCTCGGCCTGGCGTTTCCGTCCGGTGAGGGTCTCGACAC
>JAUMBX010000013.1:0-10560 GCA_032119515.1 Steroidobacteraceae bacterium
GCGCGAGGGGATCCCGGTGATGCTGCAGGAAGAGGCCAGCGAGCTGGCTTCCGACGACCCCGTGCTGGCGCGCTGAGGGGTGTTCAAGGTCGTCATTCCGGCTCGCTACGCCTCCTCCCGCCTGCCGGGCAAGCCGCTGGCGGACATCGCAGGTCGACCGATGATCCTTCACGTCTACCAGCGGGCCCTGGAGGCGGGTGCCGGGGAGGTCATCGTCGCCACGGACGACGAGCGCGTCCGGATCGCCTGCCAGGCCCTGGACGCGCAGGTGGAGATGACTTCGCCCTCCCATCCCAGCGGCTCAGACCGGATCGCGGAAGTGGCCGCGCGGCGCGGCTGGCCTGGCGACACCGTGGTGGTCAACCTGCAGGGTGATGAACCCCTGCTGCCCCCGGTGCTGGTCGGACAGGTGGCCGGTTTGCTTGCTGCAGATCCGGGTGCAGACCTCGCCACCCTGTGCACCGCGATCACGTCCCAGGAAGAGTTCAGGAATCCCGCAGTGGTCAAGGTGGTGCGCCGGGCCGACGGTCGAGCGCTGCTGTTCAGTCGTGCGCCCGTCCCGCTGGATCGTGACGGGGACCGCGGACTGGCCGATACCTGGCGCCATATTGGCCTCTACGCTTACCGGGTGACGGCCCTGCTGCGCATGTCCACCTTGCCGTCCTGCGCGATGGAATTGCGCGAACGGCTGGAGCAGTTGCGGGCGCTGCACCACGGCATGGGGATTGCGGTGGCGGAGGCCATGGCCCTGCCGGGGCCAGGCGTGGATACGCCCGAGGACCTCGAGCGGGTCAGGTTACTGGTCGGTGCCAGCTAAGGATCGCTCAGTGCTCACGATGCGCCGCGAACGACAGCCGATCCAGCACCCCGAGCAGCAGCGCGGACAGCACGAAGGTCATGTGCAGGATGACGTACCACATGATCTTGTCGTTGGCGATCTGCTGGGCGTCCATGAACACCCGCAGCAGGTGGATGCTGGAGATGGCGACGATGGAGGCGGCGACCTTCAGCTTGAGGGTACCGGCATCGAGCTTGCCCAGCCAGCCGAGCGATTCGCCGTTTTTCACGTCGATGCGCGACACGAAATTCTCGTAGCCCGAGAACATCACCATCACGATCAGGCTGCCGACCAGCACGATGTCGATCATGGCCAGCACGGTGAGTACCAGCTGGGCCTCGCTGGAAGTCAGCGCGTGGGTCAGCACGTGCCAGGCTTCCTGGAAGAACTTCACGCCCAGGGCGATGAGCGCCAGCGACAGGCCCAGGTAAACTGGCGCCAGCAACCAGCGGCTGGCGAACAGAACGCGCTCGATGACTTTTTCCATGGCGAGATTGTATCGCCAACGCGGTCGAGCTGCTGAGTGATGCTGGGCTGGCGCGTCCATGCCTATGGCGACATGCGGCTGGAAGAGCTGCCCGAGCCTCGCCCGCGGCCAGGCTGGGTGGTGGTGCGGGTCTGCGTGGTGCAGCCGAGCATCACCGAGACCTTGCTGTTCCAGGGTGCGAAGACCTACCTGCACGAGCAGGTGGCCTCCCTGCTCGACCGGGGGCCACAGCCGCTGTTCGGTCACGAGTTTGCAGGGGTAGTGACGGCACTCGGCGAGGGCGTGGAGCGCCTGACGGTGGGGGAACGGGTTGCGGCCCGAGGCTCACACCCCGAGGGAATCGTCGGTTTCGACATGCCCGGAGCGTTGGCTGAATACATCGAAGTGCCGGCCACGCTGCTGGGGCGCCTGCCGGACAGCGTCTCCTTCAGTGAGGGGGCCGTGGTTCAGGCGCTGACGGATGCGGTGGCGGCCGTGGATGCTGCGGGGGAACTCGCGGGACGCTGCGTAGCGGTCATCGGCCAGGGTGCCATGGGCCTCAGTTGTCTGCAGGCAGCGCGCGCCGCGGGTGCGGCGCGGGTCATTGCCATCGCCCGCCGTGCCCAGTCGCTCTCCCTCGCGCGCCAACTGGGTGCCGACCTTTGCCTCGATGCCAGTCAGGGCGATCCCGTGGCTGCAGTGCGGCAGGCGACCGCTGGCCGCGGGGCCGATGTGATCTTCGAGACCGCGGGCGGGCCGGCGGAGCAGGGGCTGGCCGGGGACGCCACCCTCGAACAGGCGGCCAGGATGGTGTGCGACGCGGGCGCCGTGATCGGCGTGGCCTTTCACGGTGAAGGCACCTTCCTGCCCTATCGGTTGTTTCGCTTCCGCGGCATTCGTTACCTGTTCCCCAGCCTGATGAGCGAGGCCATCTTTTTGCGTACGCTCGATTGGTTGGGCAACGGGTGCATCGATGTGAAGCCGATGGTCACCCATGTGCTGGAGGGATTGGCCTCGGTGCCCGAGGCCTTTCGCCTGACTGCCCGCAAAGCGGAGCATGGCCTGGTCAATCCCGCGCAGGTGGTAGTCTGGAATCCCGGAGGATGACGATGAACGCAACCGAACTCGCCCGCCACCTGCTGCAGGCCACCTATTACGATTCCATCGATCGGGGCGACATGACGTCGGCGGTGCTGGCGCTTCACCCGGACATCGACTGGTCACACGTGCAGGTCTGGGAACACCACGACTACCGCCGCCGTGCCGAGCCTACCCGGTTGAAGGGCAGGCAGGCCGTGCACGACCTGCTGGCGGAGCGGGTGGCCAGACTGGCCGAGGCGGGCATTCGTCACCGGATCAGGCAACTGGTCTGCGATGGTCAGCAGGGTGCCTTCCTGGCGGCGGTCGAGGGGCCCGGGCGTGAGATCCCGTTTTTTGGCTGGTTCGAGTTACGCGACGGCCTGGTAGGCCGCTACGTATTGCGACCGGTGGAATAGGCCATGAGGATCCTCTTCGTCTGCATGGGCAACATCTGCCGCTCGCCCACGGCTGAGGCGGTGTTCCGACGCGTGCTGGAGGAGGAGGGAGAGGGACTGCAGGTGTACGTCGACTCGGCGGGCACGCACGGTTATCACATTGGTGATGCCCCGGACTCGCGCAGCATTGCAGCAGCGCGACGGCGGGGCGTGGAGATGGGCCATCTCAGGGCCCGGCAGGTGACTGCGGAGGACTTTCAAGCCTTCGACCTGCTGGTGGCGATGGACGAAGCCAACCTCGCGCACCTCGAACGCATGGCGCCTGCCGGACACTCGGCGAGTGTCCGGCTGTTCATGGACTACGCCACTCAGTCCGGACACCGGGAAGTGCCGGATCCCTACTACGGCGGGGCCGCCGGGTTCGAGCAGGTGCTGGACCTCGTGGAGGCAGCCTCACGGGGCCTGCTGGCGAAAATCAGGTCTTGAGGCGCCGGGCCCGGGGGCCCGGCGCACCCTCAGATCAGTCTCCCGAGCCGAAGCTCTGCGGGCCTGACCCCGGTCCCGACGACCACACCGTGTAGGTCTGATTCGGGGCTGGCCGCGGCTTGTCCTCTGCCGAGGCTTCCGGTTCCACCCGCAGGATGGGCAGCGGCTGGGTGATGCTCAGGGGATCCTCATCGGCGTTGACAAAGGGCGCTTGATCGTCCGCCATCTGCTGCTGTCCAGTCTGGTCATGCCCGCCCTGTCCGCCGAACTCGCTGCCCTCGCGGCTGCCGCCGCGGCCGCGGCCGCGACCACGCCGCCGCCGCTTCTTGCGCTCGAACTCCTGGCCGCTCTCGGCAGGGGCGCCCGGACCGGCACCCGCAGCCTGCAGTTCTGGCGCGGGTGCGGATGCAGCTGCTGGTGCCTCGCTCGACCCCGGGCGATCCCTCTGCTGTTCTGGTCTGGGCTGGCGATTGCGATCGCGTTCGCCTCGGCCGTCCTGGCGCTGGCGCCTGCCGTCGCCCTGGGTCGGGCCCTGCCCCTGCCCCTGCCCCTGAGGACGGTCGGCCCGCTGCCGATCACGATCGCCCTCGCGCCCGCGATCACGACCCCGATCGCGATCCTTGTCACCGCGCTCGTGACGGGGTTCGCCACGTGCTTCCCCGCGGCCCTCGCCGCGCCGCCGCCGCGAAGCGTCGCGACCATCGCGAACGCTACGCCCGTCACGACCCTCACTGCGTCGCGAGCCATCTTGGCGTGAGCGACCCTGCGAGCGGCCTTCCGGCTCCGGCTCGCTGCGTACACCGATGCCGAGCCAAGCCTTGATGATGCCCCAGAGTCCGCCTCTGGCCACGATGGTAGCGGGAGCGGCCGCGGCCACTGGCGCCACGGGCGTCGGGGCGGCAGTGGCGGGAAGGATGGTCTGCACGGCGGGTGCTGGCGCCGCCGCGGTCTTTTCAGCGCTCTTCTGGAATTCGATTTCCGCCGGTGCCTGTTCGGCGAGGCGGAAACTGATCCCTGAATTTTCCGGCAGGCTCACCTCATCATCGCGGACGCGCTTGATCAGGTAGTTCGGGGTTTCGATGTTGGGGTTGGGCACCAGGATGATTTCGACCCCGCTGCGGGCCTCGACCTGTCGTAACGCTTCCCGCTTCTCGTTGATCAGGAAGGTGGCCACGTCTACGGGCAGTTGCGCAATCACCCGCGCCGTGCGCTCCTTGCGGGCTTCCTCGCCGATCAGGCGCAGCACGGCCAGCGCCAGCGAATCGACGCTGCGGATGGAGCCCATGCCGCTGCAGCGCGGGCAGGCAGCGTGGGTGGCCTCCCCCAACGACGGACGCAGCCGCTGGCGTGACATCTCCATGAGCCCGAAGCGCGAGATCCGGCCGATCTGGATCCGGGCCTTGTCGGCGCGCACGGCGTCGCGAAGGCGGTCCTCGACGGCCTGCTGGTTCTTCTTTGACTCCATGTCGATGAAGTCGATGACGATCAGGCCGCCGAGGTCGCGCAGGCGCAGCTGCCGGCCGATTTCATCGGCCGCCTCGAGGTTGGTGTTGCAGGCCGTCGTCTCGATGTCACCGCCGCGGGTCGCCCGCGCCGAGTTGATGTCGATGGACACCAGTGCCTCGGTGTAGTCGATCACCACGCTGCCGCCAGAGGGCAGGGTGACGGTATGCGAGTAAGCCGACTCGATCTGGCTCTCGATCTGGTAGCGGGTGAACAGGGGTACGTCGTCGGAGTAGAGCTTGATCGAGCGCACCACGTCGGGCGTCATGAAGCGCTGGACGTATTCCACCGCGCGCTGGTGCGCACCGGACTCGTCGATCAGCACCTCGCCGATGTCGTCGGAGTAGTAGTCACGCAGGGCGCGGGTCACGGCATCGCCTTCCTGGTAAATCAGGAAGGGCGCGGGCCGCCGGCCGCGTCGATGATCGCGTCCCAGTTGGTGCGCAGGTTGTCGAGGTCCCACTGCAGCTCCTCGGCAGCGCGACCGACGCCGGCGGTGCGTACGATGGCCCCCATGCCGTCCGGGATGACCAGGTGGCTGAGCGCGTCGCGGGTGGCGTCGCGGTCCTCGCCCTCGATCCGGCGCGAGACGCCGCCGGCCTTCGGGTTGTTCGGCATCAGCACCAGGAAGCGGCCGGCCATGCTGATGAAGGTGGTGAGCGCAGCCCCCTTGGTGCCACGCTCCTCCTTCTCGACCTGGACGATCAGTTCCTGGCCTTCCTGCAGCACGTCCTTGATGTTGAAGCGTGCGCCGGGTGCCGGCTGGAAGCGGAAATATTCGCGGGCGACTTCCTTGAGCGGCAGGAAGCCCTGACGACCGGAGCCGTAATCGACGAAGGCAGCCTCGAGGCTGGGCTCGACGCGGCTGATGCGGGCCTTGTAGATGTTGGCCTTCTTCTGCTCGCGTGACGGGATTTCTATCGAAAGATCGTAGAGCCGCTGGCCGTCAACCAGCGCTACGCGCAACTCCTCCTGCTGGGTTGCGTTGACAAGCATTCTCTTCATGGTCCCCATCCGTTGACGTGGGGGCCTGTGAGTCTGGACCTCTATCCTGCCGGCTTGCGCCGGTGGCTATGTACGGGGGAAGTTGCATGCCTTGAGAGCTCTGTACTCTTCCGCGGACTTCGCCTCTCGGGGCGCGAGTCCAGACTTTCGGCCGGGCGATGGCCTGGTTCACCAGGACCAACTAACATGCGGCACCTGCCCGGAGTGGTCTCACGGGGGGGGACCGCGCTATCGACTGGGGCCGGGCGGTTGGACCTCGCGGTCGTCGCTTGCCCTGCGACCGGTTTCGATCATAACGGAATACGTTATAGAAAATCAATATGTTAGGGAATCGAACTGCAGGGGTGCGGCAGGTCGAGGTCGACGCCTCGGACGCTGGCCAGCGCCTCGACAACCTGCTGCTGCGCGAGTTGAAGGGCGTGCCCCGCAGCCACGTCTATCGCCTGTTGAGGCGGGGCGAGGTGCGCGTGAACGGCAAGCGGGCCAAACCCGAGCTACGGCTGGCCGCCGGCGACCGGGTCCGGATACCGCCGGTCCGGCAGGAAGAGGCGGCGACGGCCCTGGCCGAGCCGACCGGCCGCATGGTCGCCGGGGTCGCGTCGCGGGTGGTTTACGAGGACGAGCGCCTGATCGTCGTCGACAAGCCCAGTGGCCTCGCCGTACACGGTGGCTCGGGCCTGGCCTTCGGGGTGATCGAGGCCCTGCGGGCGAGCCGCCCGGACACGCGGCTGGAACTGGCCCACCGCCTGGATCGCGACACCAGTGGCCTGCTGCTGATCGCCAAGGGCGGGGTGGCGCTCCGGCACTTGCACGCCTTGCTGCGTGAAGGGCGGGTGGCCAAGCGCTACCTGGCACTGGTCAAGGGCCGCTGGCGTCTCGGCCGCAAGCGCCTCGACCTGCCCCTGGCCACCAGCCATCGCCAGGGCGGCGAGCGGGTGGTGAGGGTGCACGCCGATGGCAAGCCGTCGGTCAGTGTGTTCGAGCCGCTTGAGCGCTTCGGTGACCTGGCCACCCTCATGCAGGTCGATCTTGAGACCGGCCGCACCCACCAGATCCGCGTCCATGCCGCGTATTCGGGGCATCCGGTGGCAGGCGACGACAAATATGGAGAGCGGGATTTCAACCAGCGCATGCGGGAGGCCGGGCTCCGGCGGCTGTTCCTGCACGCGCACCGACTCGAGTTCCAGTGGCCCGACACCGGTCAGCGCTGCGAACTGAGTTCTCCGCTGCCGGCCGACCTGGAGGCGGTGCTCGCCAGGTTGCGCTAGAGGGCCGCAAGCGGGTCGTGGCCAGCCTCGCGCAGGGCGCCGGCCAGCCAGATCAGCGGCAGCCCGATCAGGGCCGTCGGGTCCTCGCTCCGGATGGATTCGAACAGGACGATGCCGAGGCCCTCGCACTTGAAGCCCCCGGCGCAGTCGAGTGGGCGCTCCAGCTCCACATAGCGCTCCACCTCCACGCGCGGCAGGCAGCGGAAGTGGACGCGGGTCGAGTCGAGGTGCAGTGCGACGGCCCCCGGTCCTGGCCCAACGACCGCGACAGCAGTGAGAAATTCGACGACTTGTCCGCTGCAGGACATCAGCTGCTCGACGCAGCGCTCCACGCTGCCCGGCTTGCCCAGGATCTGCTGGCCGCACACCGCCAGCTGGTCCGAGCCGATGATGCAGGCCCCGCTCCTCGAGGCCGCCACGGCGAATGCTTTCTCCTGCGCAAGGCGCTGAACGAGCTGTGCGGGCGTTTCCCCCGGGTGGATGGATTCGTCGACTCCGGCCACGACCACCTCGAAAGGCAGGCCGAGGCGTTCCAGCAGGGCCTTCCTGTAAGGGGAGCCGGAGGCAAGGACGAGCTGGCTGGCCACGTTTCAACCACCTTCAAAAACAAGGATTTGAGGGCTGTTTCTCTTTGACAGGGACGCCCCGCAACCCTATTATACGCGGCCCATGTCCGGGCCCAGGCACGAGCGATTGGAGGTCGATGCGCTGGCTGCCGAGAGCCAGGTGGTCCGGCGCCATTATCGCGCGTCCGAACTGCCCAGGCTCGCCGAGGCCGGGCTGGATGGAGCGGGTTGGGTCGATGCCGTGATCAGCTTCGGCATGGTCGGCGACGGACGCGCCGGATGCGATCTGGCACTTTCCGGCTCGTTGGTCCTGCAGTGCCAGCGGTGCCTGCAGCCCTACGAACAGGCCCTGGCCGGTGTCAGCCGCCTGGCGTTTGTGGAAGAGGGGAGCGACGAGCCGGGCACGGAGTCCGACGACCTCGAAGCCTACCCCGTCAAGGCCGGATGGCTCGACTTGGCGGAGCTGGTTGAGGAAGAAGCCTTGCTGGCCGTGCCCCTGGTCGCGCGGCACGAGCAGGACGATCACGGCTGCAGCGGCGGCCGCGATGAGGAAGGGGACGTTCAGGCCGAGGAAGAGCCTCGCCAGCGTCCGTTTGCGGGGTTGAAGGATTTGCTCAAGTCTTAGGTTCATTCAGCGGAGTAACGAACATGCCCGTCCAGAAAAGTCGTCGCACGCCCTCCACGCGGGGCATGCGTCGTGCACATGACAAGCTGGCCAAGCCGGCGCTGTCGAAGGATCCCACCACCGGCGAGACGCACCTGCGTCACCACATCAGTCGCGATGGCTATTACCGTGGCAAGCGGGTCATCGACGTACCGGTCGAGGGCGAAGAGACCTAGCGGCCCGGGGTCGATCAGATGACCCATTCCAGGATAGCCGGCACCGGCAGTTACCTCCCGGCGAGGGTGGTGACCAACGCCGACCTGGAAAAGATGGTCGAGACCAGCGACGAGTGGATTCGCTCCCGCACGGGGATCGAGCGCCGTCACCTCGCGGCCCCGGAAGAGACCAGTTCGATCCTGGCCGAGCACGCTGCCCGTCGCGCCTTGCGCTCGGCCGGGCTGACGGTCGAGGACGTCGACTTCATCGTGGTCGGCACCACCACCCCGGACCTGGTCTTTCCCAACACCGGCACACTGCTGCAGCAGCGACTGGGCATCCACAACTGCCCGGCCTTTGCACTGGAGACTGCCTGCAGCGGTTTCATCTATGCCTTGTCGGTGGCCGACAAGTTCGTGCGTGCCGGCGAGGTGAAGTGCGCGCTGGTGGTCGGTACCGAATGCCTGAGCAGGATCGTCGACTGGAACGACCGCGGCACCTGCGTGCTGTTCGGTGACGGCGCCGGGGCCGTGGTCCTCACGCCTTCCGCCGAGCCCGGCATCATCGCGACCCACCTGCACTCGGATGGCAAGTACCAGGACCTGCTGAAGTTTCCCTATGGCCCGTCATCGGGCTTCGATCAGCTTCGCGCCGGCGTGCCGGCTGGTATCACCATGCAGGGCAACGAGGTGTTCAAGGTGGCCGTGCGTACCCTTTCGCGCCTGGTCGATGAAACCCTGGCCAAGAATGGCATCAACAAGGACCAGATCGACTGGCTGGTGCCACACCAGGCCAACCTGCGCATCATCCAGTCGGCCGCGGATAAGCTGAACATGCCCATGGAGAAGGTGATCGTCACCGTGCAGGACCATGGCAACACCTCGGCTGCATCCATTCCGCTGGCGCTCGACACGGCCGTCCGTGACGGGCGCATCCGGCGCGGCCAGCTGCTGCTGATGGAAACTTTCGGCGGTGGCTTTACCTGGGGATCTGCGCTGGTAAGGTATTGAGATGATCTACCGCAACCGCTGGTCACGGCTGCTGCTCTGCCTCCTCGTTGCCTCGCCTGGCGCGCTGGCAGACCGCTATCTCCTGGATCCCGCAGCCGGTGACCTGATCGGCGAGCCGCGCCAGGCCAGCGCCCGCCACGAGGACACCTTGCTCGACCTCGCTCGTCGCTACAAGCTCGGCTACGACGAGATCGTGAATGCCAATCCCGGCGTGGACCCCTGGATGCCCGGGGCCGGGGTGCAGATCGAGTTGTCCAAGCTGCGCATCCTGCCGGCAGCCGAGCGTCGCGGCATCGTCATCAACCTGCCGGAACACCGGCTGTATTTCTTCACCCCGGATGGCAGCGAGGTCTACAGCTATCCGGTGAGCATCGGCAAGATGGACTGGAATACCCCGCTCGGTTCGACCCGGATCGTGTCCAAGGTGAAGGATCCGCCGTGGTATCCGCCGGAATCGGTACGTCGCGAGCATGCGGCCAAGGGCGACATGTTGCCGGCAGTAGTGCCGCCCGGGCCGGACAACCCGTTGGGTCGTTACGCGATGCGGCTCGGGATACCGGGCGGCGCTTACCTCATCCATGGCACCAACCGTCCGGCCGGGGTCGGCATGCAGGTCACCCATGGCTGCATGCGGCTCTACCCCGAGGACATCGAGGCGCTGTTCGGCATGGCGCCGGTCAACACGCCGGTCACCATCGTCAACCAGCCGTTCAAGGTGGGTTGGCGTGATGGTCAGCTCTGGGTGGAGGTGCACCCTTCGCTCAAGGAAGACGTGGTCGAACCCCCCACGATGACCGACCTGGCCAGGTTGGTTGTCGAGGCCGCTCGCCAGTCGCTGGTGCCGGTGAACTGGTCTGCGGTCCAGCAGGCCTACCTGGATGCACGCGGCATGCCGGTTCCCGTCACCGTAGCCGGTGCGCTCACTGCCCGGGAGGCAGACGCCCAAAAGAAAGGCCCCGCGGCGTAAACACCGCGAGGCCCTTCGTCGAAGGTTCCGGGTCGATTACTTGGACATCGACTTCTGGAACATGCGATCGATCTTCTCGTTGGTCGCATCGCAGCACTGCTGGCTGGCCTGGGCGGCCGACAGCGCCTGGTTGGCGGTGTTCTGCGCAGCAGTGGC
>JAUMBX010000014.1:0-3931 GCA_032119515.1 Steroidobacteraceae bacterium
CCGGCGTGTCCACAACGCGCTGCGCTCGGCGATGCGGGCGGCTCCGGACGTCATCCTGATTGGCGAGATCCGCGACCGCGAGACGATGGAGACGGCAATCGCCATGGGCGGCACGGGCCATCTGGTCCTCTCCACGCTGCATGCCAACAACTGCGCCGAGGCGCTCGACCGCATCATCAACATGTTCCCCAAGGACCAGCACAGCCAGATCTTCCTGGACCTGTCGCAGTACCTCCGGGCGATCGTGTCCCAGCGCCTGGTGCGCAGCAAGGACGGCAAGCGCTGCGCTGCCATCGAGGTGATGATCAACACCCCGTTCATCTCCGAGTTGATCAAGAAGGGCGACGTGGTGTCCATCAAGGAGGCGATCGAGTCCTCCTCGGAGCGCGGGATCCAGAGCTTCGACACCGCGCTCCTGAAGCTGGTCAAGTCGGGCAAGGTGGATGCCGATGAAGCCCTCGCCCAGGCCGACTCGCGCACCAACCTCGAGGCGCGCATCAACTTCGGTTGACCGGCCTCAGGCTGCGGGTGGAAACACCTGCAGGGCGTCGAAGACGGGGCCATCCACGCACACCCGCTTCATGGCCGGGCCGCCGGGAGTCTGCACCAGGACCGTGCAGCCCGCGCAGCCACCCACTGCACAGGCCATGTGCTCCTCGAGGGAGACCTGGCAGGGGAGCTTGAAATCCCGGGCCAGCGTGGCGCAGGCGGCCAGCATGGGCGTGGGACCGCAGGCGAAGACCGTGACTTCACCGCGCGCCTGCTCGCCGAGACTGCCCAGCCACTCGCGGGCGAGATCCGTTACGTAGCCGTCGAAGCAGCCCGCATAACCGGCGCGGGAAGCCAGGCGGCTCGGGACGCCCCATCCCTCCAGCAGGGGCATGGAGGCAATCACGCCCTCCGGCATGCCGGGGATCAGCAGGGTGGATGGCCGCGGCCTGAAGGGGAAGGGCACTTCGGAGCCCATCAAGACCAGCGGCTGCCATGATTCGGGGCCGTCCGCGGCCAGCGACTCGGCAAGGAAGATCATCGGGGGGATGCCGACACCGCCCCCCAGCAGCAGGCAGCGCGGGCGGTTGGGATCGGGCTCGTAGCCCTGCCCGATGGGACCCATGCAGGACAGCCGCTCGCCGGGCTTGCGCCTGGAGAGGGAGTCCAGTCCCTGGCCCACGACCTTGTAGAGGATCTCCAGCCAGCCCTCGCGCGGGCTGGCCCGCATGATCGACAGGGGCCGACGCATGGGCAGCTCCGGGCCGCAGGTCAGGTGCACGAAGCTGCCGGGCTTCGCCGCACTCGCGCAGCGTGGCGCGCGCAGGCGCAGGATGTACTGCCCCGCCTCATGCACTTCCTGGCCAAGCACCTCGGCCTCCTCGACGAAGATGCTGCCGCGGTGGTCCTTCACGACGTACGCACCCGCATGGTGGCGGCCAGGTGGGCCAGTACGGCCATCCGGACCGCGACCCCGTTGGTGACCTGGCGACGGATCACCGACTGCGGCCCGTCCGCGACGTCCGAGGCGATCTCCACGCCGCGGTTCATGGGGCCAGGATGCATCACGATCGCTTCCGGCCTGGCCCGGCGCAGCCGTTCGGCAGTCAGTCCGTAACGATCGAAGTAGCGGTCTGGATCCGGTACGCGGGCCTGTTCCATGCGCTCGTTCTGGACGCGCAGCATCATGACCACGTCGGCGTGATCAAGGCCGGAGTCCAGTTCCTCGTGACGGGAGGCACCCGGGTAGTCGTCCGCCTCCGGCATCAGTTCCGAGGGCCCGACCAGCCGGATCTCTCCGGCACCGAGGATGGACAGTGCCTGCCAGGCCGAGCGGGCCACTCGGGAGTGGCGGATGTCGCCGACGATGGAGATGACCAGGTCGCGGAAGCCGCCCTTGTACTGGAGGATGGTCAGCGCATCGAGCAGCCCCTGGGTGGGATGGGTAAGGCTCGACTCACCGCCGGAGACCACGCTGACCGCGGGGGCCACGTGCTCGGCCACGTATTGGGTGACGCCGGGCTGCGCGTCACGGATGATGAAGCAGTCCACCTGCATCGCCTGCAGCGTGTAGATGGTGTCGAGGATGGATTCGCCCTTCACGCGCGAGGACAGCATGACGTCGAGGTTGATCACGTCGGCCCCGAGGCGTAACGCAGCCAGCTCGAAGGAGGCGCGGGTGCGGGTGGAGGGCTCGGAAAACATGTTGGCCACGGTGAGACCGGCCAGTTCCCGGCCATGATCCCCACCCTGCTCCATCACCCCCAGGTAGTGCCCGGCCCGGGCCAGCAGCTCGCGCAGCAAGTCGGGTCCAAGCCCGTCGAGCGTGATCAGGTGCCGCAGGCGTTCCTCGGGATCGAATTGCGAGAAAGTTTCCATGTGCGATCAGCCTGTCTTGCCTGTCTGCCGATGCCCCAGCCACTGAGTGAGGAGTATCCGGGCCGCTTCCCGGTCGACGTCACCTTTAGCCACCCTGCGCCGCAGGGTACCTGTCCGTCGCCTCTCGCGCAGGGTGTCTTCCGCCTCGTGCGACGAGAGCCTTTCGTCCACCTTCACCACCTCGATACCGTAACGCCCGGCCAGCTCGCTGGCGAAGGCTTCCGCCCGCCCGGTGATGGTCGAGCGGCTGTCGTCCATCCCGAGCGGGATGCCCACCACGGCCAGCTCCGGTCGCCATTCGGCAAGGGTCTTGTCGACCAACCGCCAGTCGGGCACGCCGTCGTGGGCGGGCAGGGTGGCCAGCGCCTCGGCGGTGCCGCTCAGCGTATTGCCCACGGCTACCCCGATCCTCCGCAAGCCGTAATCAAACGCCATGACCGCCAGCGCCTTGTCCGGCACGGTCAGGCGTGGCCGGACAGGTGACTGAGGCGGGAGGGATCGATGCCGAGCAGGCGCGCTGCGGCGCTCCAGCGCTGTTCGAAGGGCACGCTGAACAGCAGGGACTCGTCGCAGGGGACGGTCAGCCACGAGTTGCCCAGCACCTCTTCCTCGAGCTGCCCCGCCTCCCAGCCGGCGTAACCGAGGGCCATCAGTCCTTCGCGTGGACCGTCGCCGCGCGCGATGGATTCCAGGATGTCACGTGAGGTGGTGACCTGCAGCTGACCGGACACCTCGAGGGATGAATCCCAGCGGTGCCCGGTGGGTCGATGCAGCACGAACCCCCGGTCAGGATGCACCGGCCCGCCGCGCAGGATCGGCCAATCGGCCAATGCGGGGTCCCGGGCCTCCAGGGACAGTTGTTCCAGCACCTCGCCCAGGCGCATGTCCATGGGCCGGTTGATCACGATACCCAGCGCGCCCTTCTCGGAGTGTTCGCAGATGAGCGTGACGGTTTGGGAAAAATTCGGGTCGTTGAGGGACGGCATCGCGACCAGCAGCTGGTTGGTGAAGTAGTGCGCCTTGACCATACCCGATAGTATCGGCAACGACCGCCCGACGGTCAAAGTGGAAGGTCCCTATCTGCGTTGCGCCGGGACCGCGACGGCGGAGCCAGACAGCTGGCCGCCCACGAACTGCCATTCGTAGGCGAAGCGCAGCGAGTCGTAGCGCTCGGCCAGTTCCGGCGGAAAGGGTGCGAAGGGTGCTGCCATGCCGAGGATCTGCACCGCGGCCCGGTCGAGCTCGGCGTGACCACTGCTGCGCTTGATCGTCGCCGAGGCCAGTCTTCCCCTCGAGGTGATGACCACCTCGACGAGCGGTGAACCGCTGTTGCGGCGCCGGCGGGCTTCTGCCGGGAAGTTCACCGTGCCGATCCGCTCCACCTTGCGCCGCCAACCGTCCAGGTAGATGGCGGCCCTGGACTCGCGCGTGCTGGGGCCGATGACCAGCTCGCGTGGCTTGCCATGCAGGCTCGAGGCCTCGTCGTCCTGCCCCAGCAGCAGTACGGTACGACCGCCGGACTCTCCGCCTGCCGGCTGCAGCCGGTCCTGCTGGCTAGCCGTGG
>JAUMBX010000015.1:0-2329 GCA_032119515.1 Steroidobacteraceae bacterium
GCGGATTTCCTGGATCTGGCTGGCCGGGAAGGTGAGGGTGTTGCGGGCGGCGAAGCGGACCGATTCCCTGGTCAGCGGGCCCCCCAGGCCAGGCTCGACCACGTCCTCCTGGAACCGTCCCAGCAGGTGGACCGCCTGGAAAAAATCAAACTCCCACGGGCTTTGCCGCAGCCTGCTCAGCAGCCTGGAGGACTCGCAGTCCGGCCGGACCCTCGGAAGCCACTCCTGGTTCGTCTGGGTCGAGGGATCGGAAGGGACCTTGAAGCCGTTCACAGCAGCGAGATCTCCCCGACCCGCGGCGGCCAGGTCTTGACGGGAAGGTCCGCCCGGTTTTCCCGCAGGGTCAGCCGGGTGAAGCTGTTGACCGAGGCGTAGAGCGGCAGGAACCGCTCGAGCACCGTCGCGAAGAGGAAGGAGCCGATGCCGCTGAACTTCTCCCGGTCGAGCACCAGTTCCAGGTCCATGCCGCGCACGATCGCGCCGCCCTGGGCCCGCGACAGCCTGGCCGTGGACGGCTTGCAGGAAAACGCTACCAGCCCCTCGCACGCAAGGCGGTTGGTGGCCGCCCCCTCGGCCGACCCGTGCGCCTGGCGTGTCGGGTCGTAGAGGCTCAGGATCTCCCGCAGGGCATCGGCTCCCCGCTCCGGCTCGGAAAGCGGCAGGTGGTTCAGGTTGAGTTGCGAGACCAGTCGCCAGTAGGCGTCGCGACGCAGGGCCCGGCGCAGCGGCAGGGAGGGGGGACGCAGCACCGTGATCCGGGAGACGGGGGCAGCAGCCTCCAGGTCGAACCGGATCCGTTCTCCCAGCTTCTGCAGGTGCTCCGGCAATTGTCGGTTGGTGCAGAGCGTCTTCACCACCAGCACCTTGTCATCCGCGACCGACTCGCGGAAATCCAGGTCGACCAGCCGGAGGAAGACATCGGTGCCGGGGTCGTCGCCGCGGGCGGCGGGTTGCCGCGCGACATGCCAGAGGGCCCGCCGGGAGGCCGGGCTTGCTCCCCGGTTGAACGAGTAGAAGGGCTCGTACACCTTGGCGGTTTCGCGGGTGCCCGCGGTGCCCTCCACCGATTCGACCGACCAGACCTCCATGCCGTCGGGGTGGGTCACATCGGGGACGATCTTGTATTGCGACCGCGTGCGGTCCACCACGATCGGCTCGGCCGTGCGTGGAAACAGGTTGACCACCGGGGTGCAACCGAGCCGGAAGGTGCCGGCATCCACGCCCTGCTCGAGCATGGTGGACGATTTCGAGAGGAAGAAATACAGATCCAGGCCCCGGTCCGCCGGGGCCAGCGAGGACCATTCCTGGAAACGGTCGAGCCGGAAGAAGTGGAACTTCGACGGGCAGGCGAAGAATTCGCTGAGGAGCCGGTAACCCGACGGGCTCGAGGTGGGATAGGGCAGGATGGCCTCCTCGGGGTCGAGGCCCGCGGGGGAGACAGGCGGCCTGCCAGGCCAGAGGACCGGTGCCGGTTTCGATCCCCCCGCCGGCGAGACCGCGAAGGCGAAGGCGTCGTTGAGGATCGACTCGTACAGCAGGGGCGCCAGTTGGCTGTCGGAGTTGATGAAAAGCCGCAAGGACTCGAGCGGTAGCCCGCGAATCCGCTGGGTGCCTGTGGATTCGATCCGGATGCGGATGGCCGCCCCGGTGCCCCGCGGTGCGTTCAACGACTGCACAAAGGGTGGCACCAGGCACTGCGCCTCGGTGACCCTTAGCGGGCAAAGGTCGAGGTTGAAGCAGGTGCGAAACCGGCAGGCCAGCCCGTCCACAGGCTGGGTGCGCAGCATGGTTCCCCGAGGCAGCCGGAACACGCCGGAGGAGGCGGAGCGGGTGTGATCGTGATCCAGTTGCAGGATGGCTATGGAGGGGACCGATGAGCGCCACGCCCTCCAGCAGCCGTTCCACATGGGGATCGGCGCTGCGGTTCGCCTCCAGCAGCAGGCGACCGGCCGTGGAGGGGTACCGGGTGGCGAACTCCTGCGACATCTGCCGCAGGAAGGACAGTTCCCTCTCGTAAAAGGGGTAGAGCTCGCGGCTCATCTCAGGCTGGTCTCCTCAATACGGGACTGGCCTGTGGCGAATTCCAGCAGCGTCTCAAAAACAACCTCCGGCGCCGGGTCCAGGCGCAGCCTACCCTCTATGCGGAAGTTGACGGTGCCATGCTTGGTGTCCTTGGTGTCACCCACCAGCACCGCCTTGATGTTGGAAAGTCTCGGCTCGTACTGCGCGATGATCTTTTCTAGCACCCGCCCGATCTTCTGCCTGTCCTCCGGGGACGAGGCCCGCATGCTGACCATTTCCGGCATCCCGAAACGGTAGACGGAACCCG
>JAUMBX010000015.1:2339-3301 GCA_032119515.1 Steroidobacteraceae bacterium
GTCCTGGTTCTGCCGGGTGTTCAGCAAATCCTCCACATCCCTTCGCACGGAGGCCACCAGGTCCTCCACCGAGAATCCCGGCCGGGCTAGGGTTCCCAGCGAGGACGGGTCGATGATCCGGTCGAGGACCGAAGGCATCATCCCGATCTTGCGAAGGTCGCCACTGTCCATCAGGCTGTCACCCTACCGTGATAAAACCACCCGCTCAGTTCCCGAAGGAGAGTTCCCGCACATCCGAGAGGTTCTCCTCGCCCTCGCCGGCAAGATAAACCCTGGGGCCATATCCGCGGAGAATCCCGGGCTGGTCGGCGTGGGCGGGCATCCAGTCCCGCTCCCTGCCTAGGCGGACAGTCTCCAATCCGTGCAACGAGCTGCCCGCGTAAAGCGCCGGCAGGAAAACCGCGCCGGTCGATCCGTCGTCGAGGGACAGGTTGGCTGGCATCCACAGGATGTCGCGCGGGAAGCGCGGGGGATTGGTGGATAGCTGGGTGATATTCCGGAACGGTACCCAGTAGTAACGGCCTTTCGCGAAAACCTCCAGCACGCCCGCGAACAGATCGTCGGCGTCCCGCCATAGCGTGAACGGCTTGCCGTTCACCTGGCCCTGCAAGTCTTCGCCCGTGCCGTTGGCCTCACCCAGCAGCTTGGCGAACTCCCCGGAGTCGCCCGACGCGAGGGCCTTGAAGGCCTGAAGGCGGGTTTGACACGCGGCTCCGGTTTCACCAAAGAAAAGCGGCTCCGCCTGGCCGGCCAAAACCTTGGCCCGTTCCTGCTCGGAGCGGACGCAGTTGCGGTAGTCGAGGGCCGCCAGTTGCAGGTCGGGATCGTCCACCGTCAGCGCGTCAATCTGCTTGCCGGCCTTGTCCCACTCGCCGGCGAAGGCCAGCAATTCGAAAAGGAACAGCCGCGCCGGGTGATCGGCAGGCTTGGAGCGCACGACGGCCGTCTGCTCGGCGATGGCA
>JAUMBX010000016.1:0-1612 GCA_032119515.1 Steroidobacteraceae bacterium
GCCCCTGCTGGCATTCGGGTCGGTCGGGTGCTCAACGATCATGCCCAGCCGGAAATGGCCCGGCGGGCCCTCCAGTTCGCTGCCACGCATCCAGGTGGCCGGCATGTGCATGGTGGGAATGTAGGCAAGGCCCGTCTGCGGATTGAAGGACATGGCCTGCCAGTTGTGCGCCCCCCAGGGGCTCGGCCACATCTCGAAGCGCTCGCCCGGCTTCAACCGCGCAGCCGGATTCTCCACCGGCCGGCCGGTCTCCAGGTCGATGCGCTCGGCCCAGTTGACCCGCGCGTATTTCTCGGCGCTCAACAGCTTGCCCGTGGCGCGCTCGATAACATAGTAGAAACCGTTGGTGGGTGCCTGCATCAGCACCTTGCGGACCTGCCCCCCGATCTCGAGGTCAGCCAGCACGATGTCCATGGTGGCCTTGTAATCCCACTCCTCGCCCGGGTTCATCTGGTAGTGCCACACGTACTCGCCGGTGTCGGCCCTGACCGCCACGATGGAACAGAGAAACAGGTTGTCGCCGATGCCATCGCTGCGCAGCTCACGATTCCAGGGCCCGCCGTTGCCCACCCCGAGGTAAATCAGGTCGAGGTCGGGGTCGTAGGTGATGGCATGCCACACGGTGCCGCCACCTCCCTCCGCCCACCAGCGCCCGCTCCAGGTGGCGGCGGCCATGGCCATGGCCGGGCTTTCAAAGCCGTTCGCCGGATCACCGGGCACAGTATGGAAGCGCCACAGGCGCTCACCGGTCGCCGCATCAAACGCATCGAGGTAACCGCGGGTGCCGAACTCCGCACCGCCATGACCGATGAACACCTTGCCATCGAAGGCGCGCGGGGCGCCGGTCAGGGCCTTGCGTTCGCCCACCGGGAAACTGCGGGCTGCCCACAGCACCTCGCCGTTTCGCGCATCGAGCGCGACCACCCGCCCGTCGGTCGCGCCCACGAAGATCCTGCCATCCTCATAGGCAATACCTCGATTGGAACTCCAGCCGAAGGCGATGCCACGCGGGGAATGCTTCCAGGCTTGCGGGTCGTGCATCCACAGCAACTTCCCGGTGCGTGCATCCACCGCCCGCACGATGGCCCGGTCACCCGAGAAATAAATCACCCCGTCGACCATCAGTGGCGTGCTGACCAGGGTCGTGGCGTCCGGAAGGTCGAGCGCCCAATCAAGGCCGAGGCCGCCGACGTTGTCCGCGTTGACCTGGTCGAGCGGGCTGAAGCGCTGCTCGTCCGGCGTGCGGCCGTAGGCCGTCCACTCGGCATCCGGTGCGGCGAGTGAGCCGGCCACCGGCAGGAGGGTGATCATGGCAGCAGCCAGCGAAAGTCCGAGGCGCATGTATTTTCCTCTCGAAGCGGAGCTATGATTACCGAAATCCTACACTTCACTCGTCATGCGTGCACAGGACCCGGGAGCCCAGATGAACCAGCAGTCATCCAGAGATTTCGACGTCATCGTGGTGGGCGCCGGCTTTTCGGGGCTCTATCTCCTGTACCGGCTCAGGCAAATGGGCTTTCGTGCGGTGGTGCTGGAAGCGGGCAGCGACGTGGGCGGCACCTGGTACTGGAATCGCTACCCGGGCGCGCGCTGCGACGTGGAGAGCATGGAG
>JAUMBX010000017.1:0-1578 GCA_032119515.1 Steroidobacteraceae bacterium
AGCACCGTCAACGACACGCGCGCCTCGTCCATCCAGGACATCGTCCTCGGCAACACCCACGAGGGCAAGTCGACGATCTTCACCGTCGACCTGCAGAAGAGCTGGGAAACGAGCGGCGGCGCCATCGACCTGTACGCCGGTTACGGCCATCAGGACTCGAAGGACGTGAACCCGGGGACCAGCTCGACGGCATCGTCCAACTGGGACAACGTTCAGGTGGCCGACCCGAACAACCCCGGTCTCGCCACCTCCAACTACGAGATCGAGCACCGCTTCACCCTGGCCCTCAACTGGAAGAAGGCCTTCTTCGGCGATGCCTACACCAGCGCGGGCCTTTTCGTGGAGCGTCGCTCGGGTCGTCATTTCGCCTACACCTTCTCGGGCAACGGCAACGTCTGGGGCGATCCGCGCCAGAACAGCCGCAACCGCCAGCTGCTGTACGTGCCGGGTGAAAACGATCCAATCGTGACTTACTCCACGCCGGAATTTGGTGCCGCCATGGAGCAGTTCGTCAGCAACAACGGCTGCCTCTCCAAGTACCGTGGCCAGATCCTGCCGCGTAACGCCTGCACCAGTCCCTGGGTGACCACGGCTGACCTCAGGCTGGCGCAGGAGATACCGCTGGGGGTGAGCGACGTGCGCGCGGTGCTGACCCTCGACGTGGAGAACCTGGCGAACCTGATCAACAACGACTGGGGTCGGCTGGAGCAGGTGAGCTTCAACTACGGGTCGCCGACGGTGCGGGCCACCATCAGCAACGGCCAGTACGTCTACTCGCCCATCAGCGGCACTGAGCCGAGCAAGGCTTTCTACTCCACTTCGGCCCTGCCCTCGGTGTGGCGCATCCAGCTGGGGTTCCGTATCGAGTTCTGATTCGGGGCCGACTGGCTGATCAGGCAGGCGCGACGGGTGGCCGTCGCGCCTGTTTTTTTTACAGCTTTAAACTGTACGAAAGCCGTACAGAGGTGGCTATACTGAGGAACTGCCCGCGCCTTGAATCTGTCTGTGTCATGGACGCGAACACACCCGAGGAAGCCGGATGACTGATGGCTTGATGCAGAGAATTGCGATGGGTGACTCCCGGGCCGTGGAGCAGGTGATCGACCAGTACGGGGCCCTCGTCTTCACCATCGCACGCCGTTTCACCCGCAATCCGGCCGATGCGGAGGATGCCGTGCAGGAAATCTTTACCGACGTGTGGCGCAGCGCGCACCGCTTCAATCCGGCGGCCGGAACGGAGAAGGTGTTCGTCACGACCATTGCGCGCCGCCGCCTGATCGATCGCCTGCGCCGTCTACCCAATCGCATCCAGACGGAATCCAGCGATGGGCTCGATGAGCACGGCTTCCACACCTCCGACCGGGCTGCCGAGATCTCCGTCGATGCAGCCCGGGCGGCCGAGGTGCTGGCCAGCTTACGCCCCGAGCAGCGTCGGGTCATGGAACTGGGCTTGTTGCACGGCCTGTCCCACGGCGACATCGTCGCGGCCACGGGCATGCCGCTGGGCACCGTCAAGACTTTCATGCGCCGGGGCCTGATCGAGGTGCGCCGTCGACTGGGCGTGGCGGACGGCGGGAG
>JAUMBX010000017.1:1616-6519 GCA_032119515.1 Steroidobacteraceae bacterium
AATGGAGCTGCAGCTGCGTGTGGAGGAGTTGCTCACGGACCTCGAGACCGAGGGCCTGGGCGATGCAGACGCCCGCCTGCTGGAGGAGCTGCTGACGCAGACGGGGCTTGACCGGGAGTATTTCGGGCCGGCTGCATCAGCAGTGACGCTGGCCTCCAGCATGCCGCTGCTGGAACTGCCCTCCGGGCTCAGGAGCCAGTTGGTGGCTGCCGGTCAACGCAGCGTGGCGCGTGTCACTCCCCTGCGGCCACGGCAAGCATGGCTCGACTCCGCGGCCATCGGCTGGTATGCCGCAGCCGCCATGTTGCTGCTGGCGGTCGGAGCCTGGTGGCCGGGCCTCGAGGGTGTGGTCGGGCCCGGCACCCCGTCGGCACTGACCGACCTGGTGCCCCCTGCACTGGAGCGGGAGCGCCTGCTGGCTTCCGGTACGGAGCTGTTCCGCCGGGAATGGGCGCCGACCGACGATCCTGCGGCACGGGGCCTGTCCGGGGACGTCGTATGGTCGGCTGCCCTGCAGGCAGGGTTCATGCGCTTCCAGGGGCTGGAGGCCAACGACCCGGCGGCGGCGCGCTATCAACTGTGGGTCTTCGATGCCGAGCGGGATGACCGCTACCCGGTGGACGGTGGTGTGTTCGACGTGCCAGCCGGAGCCTCTGAGGTCGTGGTTCCGATCCGTCCCGTGCTGCCGGTTGGCGAGGCGGTGGCCTTTGCCGTGACCGTCGAACTGCCTGGTGGTGCGGTGGTGTCCACTCGCGAGCGCATCGTCGCGCTGGCGGCTGGTCAGAGCTGAGCGGCCGCTCGGCGCCAGCCTCACTGAACTTGCCCCAACCGGACGAAGCCCTCCCGCAGGCAGCCTCCGCGGTTCTCGTGGTCCGGCCGTGCGCCTTCGGCAGCAACCCTGAAACGCTGGCTACCAATGCCTTTCAGAGGGTCGGTCAGTCGCCGGAGCTTGCCGGTCTGGCCCGGCGTGAATCCGATGGAGTCGTTGCGCGGCTCGAGCGCGCCGGAATACAGGTGGTGGTGGCCGAGGACGACCCCGAGCCGCCTAGGCCTGATGCCGTCTTCCCGAACAACTGGCTGTTCCTGGCCCACGACGGCACCGCCTGGTTGTTTCCCATGCTCTCGGCCCGTCGACGCGCGGAGCGCAGGCAGGCCGTGCTGGATCGGCTCGGTGGATGCGGCTTTGCCGTCGCGAAAGTCGTGGATCTGTCCCATTGGGAGCGGCAGGGCCTGTATCTCGAGGGGACGGGCAGCATGGTCCTGGATCACGTTCACCGCGTCGCCTACGCCGCCCTCTCGCCGCGGACCCGTCGCCGGCCGCTCGTGGATTTCGCCGCGCGGGCCGGCTATCACCCCCACGCTTTCACCGCGCTGGGGCCCGACGGCGAGCCGGTGTATCACACCAACGTCATGATGAGCATCGGCCCTGGTTTTGCCGTCGCCTGCCTGGCAGTCATGCCCGACGAGGCGGAGCGCCTGCGGCTTCGGCAGTCGCTCGAGGCCGCGGGGCGGGAGCTGATCGAGATCGATCGCGAGCAAATGGATGCCTTCGCCGGCAACCTGCTGGCAATGTGGCGGGTGGAGGACGGCCCGCTGATCGGACTGTCGACGACCGCCCTGACCAGCCTTGCACCGGCCCAGGTCCGCGCCCTGGAGCGCCATGGGGAGATCGCGGACTGCGCGATCCCGACCATCGAGGCCTACGGTGGTGGAAGCCTGCGCTGCATGCTCGCCGAGGTGTTTCTGCCCCGGTGCTAAACTGACTTCCGTGTTCGAACTTGTCCTGAAGGCCCTGCTGGCCTACCTGTTGGGTTCCGTGATGGGCGCCATGATTGCGGGGCGCTTCCGTGGGGTGGACATCCGCCTCCAGGGCAGTGGCAATGCCGGTGGCACCAATGCGCTGCGCACCCAGGGCTGGGGCTTTGCCGCGCTGGTCGTGCTGGTGGATGTTGGCAAGGGTGCGCTGGCGGCCGGCGTAGTGCCAGGGCTGGTCCTGCCGGGAGTGATCACTGCCGGCCAGCAGGACTGGGTCGCTGCGACCTGCGCCATGACCGTAGTCGCCGGCCACGTCTGGCCCGTCTACCACCAGTTCAGGGGAGGCAAGGGAGCGGCCACGTTCATCGGGGCCCTCCTGGTACTCGAGCCTGTCCTCATCCTGCCGTTGCTGGGAATCTGGCTGATCGCCGTGATGCTGTGGGGCATGGTGGGTCTGGGCACCATCCTCGCCGCAGTGGGGCTGCCACTGGCCGCCTGGCTATGGCTGCCGGAACCCTCCCTGCCGCTGATGGCCTTCCTGCTTGTCATGGCGCTGTTCATTCCCTACACCCATCGCAGCAACTTCAGGCGCATGCTGAATGGCACGGAGAACCGGGTGCGCCGCCTCTGGCTGCTGCGTCCCCGGGACCAGTCCCCTCCATGAGCCGGCGGCGTGAGCTGCTGTTGCTGCTGGCAGATGGGGAAGCCCGCTCCGGCGAGGCACTGGCCGCCGCCCTCGGCATCACCCGGGCCGCGGTCTGGAAACAGGTGCGTCAGCTCGATGACTTGGGCCTGGGGGTCACCGGCGTGCCCGGCCTTGGCTACCGCCTGAACTCACCCCTGGACCTGCTGGATGAAGAGGCGCTCAGGGCCCGGCTGGGCAGCGTGGTCGCCGACCGTCTGCGGTACCTCGAGCTGCACGATGAGATCGACTCGACCAACGACCGGCTGCTCGCCTTGGGCGACCTGCCCTGCGGCCGCTTCGATGCCTGCCTCGCAGAATTCCAGCGCGCAGGACGGGGTCGGCGAGGCCGTGCCTGGTTGGCGCCGTTCGCTTCCGGCCTCTGTCTGTCCGTCAACTGGCGTTTTCCCGAGATGCCGCCGCAACTGGCCAGCCTGTCGCTGGTTGCCGGAGTCGCTGCGCGCCGCGCGCTGTGCGGGGTCGGAGTGGAGGACGTGGCCCTCAAGTGGCCCAACGACCTGCTGCGGGGCGGTGGCAAGCTGGGTGGAATCCTGTGCGAGTTGCGCGCCGAGTCGGCCGGACCGGCCTACGTCGTGATCGGGATCGGCTTGAACGTGTGCCTGCCCATCGGCGTGGCCGAAGCCATCGGCGTCGGTGGACTGCCTCCGGCAGACCTTGCCGGCCACGCGACTGGATCGGGCGGTTTCCGCGCCGAACTTGCGGGCCGGTTGATCAACCAGCTGGTGCTCGCGCTGATGGAGTTCGAGCATGCCGGTCTCGCACCCTTCCGCCAGGAGTGGTCCGCGGCGGACGCCCTGCGCGGGCAAGCGGTGAGCCTGCACCATGCCAGTGGCATCAGGTCGGGCAGGGCGGCGGGCATCGACGAGGATGGTGCCCTGATCTTCGAGGCCGCAGGTGTCCGCGAGCGGGTGGTTTCGGGTGAGGTCAGCCTCCGGCTCGAGCCAGCCTCGTGAACCTGCGGTTCATGATCGCGCTGCTCCTGCTCGGCAACCTCGCCTTTCTCGCGTGGTCCAGTTGGATTTATGAGGAGCCCGTCCTGCCCGCGCCAGTGGGGGAACATCCCGTGCGCCTTCTGCTGGCCACCGAGGCTGCGGTCCCGGAGGCCCTCCCAAGGCAAGGTGCGCCGCTGCCGGCGGGCTGCTTGAGTTTCGGGCCGTTCACCGATCCCGAGGCGGCTGGCGAAATCAGCGTATCCCTCAGCGAGCGCGGACTGGAACCCTTGCAGCGGGTAGGCGAGGGTACGGTGTGGACCGGGCACTGGGTTTCCCTGCCGGTGGCCGATCAGGACCAGGGCCTTGGCGTCGTACGACGCCTCAAGCAAATGGGCGTCACCGACGCCTACGTAATGCCGGAGGAGGAGGGCAGCCTAGTCTCATTGGGCCTGTTCAGCGAACGCCCGCGGGCACTGCGTCGGCTGGACGAGGTGCGGGCGCTCGGGTTCGACGCCGTGATCTCCGAGCGCGAGCGTCTGGGCACGCTGTATTGGGTCGATGCCGAGGTGCCCGATCCGTTCGTGCTGGAAGGCCTCGGCAGCGAGCGCCGCGAGGACGGCCGCATCCTGCGGCTGAGGGTCGAGTCCTGCCCCGGGGACTGAAGTACACTAGGGCAAGGGCCGGGTTAGCTCAGCTGGTAGAGCAGCTGATTTGTAATCAGAAGGTCGGGGGTTCGATTCCCTCACTCGGCACCAGACCGACATGTCTGCCCAGCAACGCTACTGCTCGGCTCCCGAACGTCCCGCGTTCCGCAACAGTGTCTTTATTTCCGCCATCTCGGCGCGCACGCCGGCGATTTCCCGGTGCAGGTCTTCCTCGACATGGGCCCTGGCGGCATCGACTGCAATCATGGCGTCTGCCTTCTCGCTGGCCGCTAGGTCCTGGATTGAGCTCACGATGACTCCGATGAACAAGTTCAACATCGTGAATGTAGCGATGAGGATGAAGGGCACGAAGAACAGCCAGGCCTGGGGATGCTGCTCCATCACCGGGCGGACGATGCCCATCGACCAGCTCTCCAGCGTCATGATCTGGAACAGGCTGTAGAGCGACTCGCCGATCGTTCCGAACCACTGGGGGTGAGTGGCACCGAACAGCTTGGTGGCGATCACTGCAAAGACATAGAACACCACGGATAGTAGCATGGCGATCGATCCTATCCCCGGAATGGCCGCGAGCAGCCCGCCGACCACACGACGCATGGAGGGTACGATGGTCAGGATGCGCAGCACGCGCAGCACCCTTAGTGCGCGCAGTACGGCGAATTGTCCGCTGGCTGGATACAGCGCGATCAGCACGACAGTGAGGTCGAAGATTCCCCAGGGGTCGCGAAAGAAGGCGCCGCGATAGGTGTAGATGCGAAGCAGTATCTCCACGACGAAAACGGCCAGAATTGCTTTGTCGAGTCCAAGCAGTAGCGGCCCATGAGTTGTCATCAACGCTGGTGAGGTTT
>JAUMBX010000018.1:0-3533 GCA_032119515.1 Steroidobacteraceae bacterium
ACTTCTATCAGTTCGCCGTGTCTCCGGAGGATGAAGCCAGGGCGGTGGCGCGCCGGGTCGTCGCCGACGGCCTGCCTGCCGGGGTGACCCTGCTGCCGGCGAACGACTGGGGACGTCGGGTACAGCAGGCCTTCAACGAAGAGCTCTCTGCCCTCGGTGGCGTGGTGCTCGACGCCGAGGCCTACGCGCCCGGCACCGCAGATTTCAGCGAAATCATTCCGAGGCTCATGAAACTTCGGCCGGCCGGACGCTCCGGTGGCAAGCGCGTGTATCAGCCCCGCGGTGATGCAGGTTTCGTGTTCCTGGGCGGCCAGCCGGTGGCCGCACGCCTCATCCGCAGTCAGCTTCGATTCAATTTTTCGGGACGCATCCCGGCCTACAGCCTGTCGGATGCCTATGAGCCCTCGGGCAGCGACAACCTGGACCTGAACGGCGTGACTTTCCCCGACATGCCATGGGTCCTCGCGACGGAGGGACCGGTGGCCGCAAGGCGCGAGAGCGCCATGCAGACCTGGAGAACGCACGGCCACGCCGGGACCCGCCTGCACGCCTTCGGGATGGACGCCTTTGCCGTGGTCATGGAGTTGCGCAAGGGGGAGGGCGCCTTCGGCCAACCCCTGCCGGGCATGACCGGCGAACTCCGTCTCGACGACAGCGGACGGATCCGGCGGACGCTGGCCTTTGCCCGTATGCAGGATGGCAAGGCGCTCCCGGTCCCCCGCTGAACGGTCTACGCCAGCGCATCTCGAATCCGGCCGCCAGGCCGAAGCGCTGGCAGCCGAGTACCTGCAGTCGCTCGGCTACCGCCTGCTCGCCCGCAACTGCCGCTTTCGCTGTGGGGAACTGGACATCGTGGCCATGGATGCCACCGTTCTGGCCATCGTGGAGGTTCGCTACCGGTCGGGGGAGCGCCACGGGGGAGGCGCTGGCAGCATCACCGCGGGCAAGCAGCGCCGCCTGGCGCGGGCTGCCGAGGCCCTGCTTCTGCGCCATCCGCAGCTGGCCCGGCTGCCAGCTCGCTTCGACGTCGTGGAGGTCGCCGGCCCAGCAGAGGCCATGCGCTGCCGGTTGCTGCGCGACGCCTTCAGGCTGCCTACTTGACCACCGTCAGCCTCGGGCGCCCTGAGGGTACCGGGGTCTCCGGCGGAGAGGCGGGAGACGGTGGGACATCCTCGTCCTCGGGGAACAGCATGCCCTCGCCGCTTTCGCGGGCATAGATGCCCATCACCGCGGTGGTCGGCAGGCGCACCCTGCGGGTAACCCCGCCGAAGCGGGCACCGAATTCGACCCAGTCGTTACCGAGGGACAAGCCGTCGGTGGCCTGCCAGCTGACGTTCAGCACCAGCTTGCCATCCCGGTCATGACCGGGCGGGACCTCGATCCCCGGCGCCTGGGCATCAACCAGCAGGTGCGGCGTCTGGCCGTTGTCGCTCATCCACTCGTGCATGGCCCGCAGGAGATAGGGCCTGCGTGAGGTCGGCGCCGCGTCCTTCACGGTTCAGCGCACGTCCTTCCAGTATTCCTTCTTCTGCAACCAGGCCAGCAGGAACAGCACCAGCAGGAACAGCACGACCCACACACCGAGACGCTCGCGCTTGGCCTTGACCGGCTCGCCCATGTAGTCGAGGAAATTGACCGTGTCGCGCACGAACCCGTCGTACTCCTCGGGCGTCAACTCACCGGGCGCACCCGGCTTGAACCCGACCAGTCGCTGCTCGGTGGCCCCGCCCTCGCGGGTGACGAGTTCGTACTCGGCCTCCTGCAGGCCCTGCAGGTGCGCAAGCACGTGCGGCATGGCGGTGTTGGCCAGCACCGTGTTGTTCACGCCAGTTGGCCGGGAAGGATCGGCATAAAAACCATGCAGGAAGGCAGACAGGTAATCCACGCCGCGGCTGCGGGCAATGAGGGACAGGTCGGGCGGAGCATTGCCGAACCACTCGGCGGCCTCGGCAGCCGGCATGGCACTGAGGATGACGTCATGCGGCTTGCCCCCGGCCAGCATGAGGTTCTCTTCCAGGACCTGCTCGCTGATCTCCAGATCGGCCGCCAGACGGTTCCAGCGCATGTATTCGGCCGAGTGGCAGCCCATGCAGTAGTTGGCGAAATTGCGGGCCCCGCGCTGCAGGGAAGGCGTGTCGTGGATGTCGGTCCCGGCATCCGGATAGCTGCCACCCCCTGCCGCCATGGCCGGCGTGGACAGGGACAGTGCGAGGGCCAGCAGGAGGCCGCGATCAATGCGCATGGTAGGTGACCCTCTCAGGCTCTGGCTTATGGCTGTCGATGCGGGTGTACCAGGGCATCAGCAGCAGGTAGGCAAAGTAGTAGATGGTGCCGACGACCGACAGCGTCTTGAACGGCTCTACGGCGGGCATGAGTCCGCAGTAGCCCAGGATGATGAACCAGATCACGAACAGCGCCAGCGCCGTCTTGTAGATCGGACCACGGTAGCGGATGGAGCGTACGGGCGAGCGGTCCAGCCAGGGCAGGAAGAACAGCAGCACGATCGCAGCGCCCATCACCAGCACGCCCCAGACCTGGGTGCCGAGGAAGGCTGGCACCGCCCGGAGCATGGCGTAGAAGGGCGTGAAGTACCACACCGGCGCGATGTGCTCCGGCGTCTGCATCGGGTTGGCAGGCTCGAAGTTCGGCGCCTCCAGGAACAGGCCGCCCAGGGTGGGTGCGAAGAACACCACGGCGCAGAACAGCAACAGGAAAGCGGTCAGGCCCATGATGTCCTTGACCGAGTAGTACGGGTGGCTGGGGATGGAATCCAGCGGGTGCCCGTCCGGCCCCTTGTGCTTCTTGACGTCGATGCCGTCCGGGTTGTTGGAGCCGACCTCGTGCAGGGCCAGCAGGTGGGACACCACCAGGAACACCAGGAGCAGCGGCAGCGCGATCACGTGCAGCGCGAAGAAGCGGTTGAGGGTGATGTCCGAGATGTAGAAGTCGCCCCGGATCCACTCCACCAGCCCCGCGCCGATCACCGGCAGGGTGCCGAACAGGGAGACGATCACCTGCGCGCCCCAGTAGGACATGTTGCCCCAGGGCAGCAGATAGCCGAAGAAGGCCTCGGCCATCAGCACCAGATAGATGACCATGCCGAAGATCCACAGCAACTCACGCGGCTTGCGGTAGGACCCATAGAGCATGGCGCGGAACATGTGCAGGTAGATGACCAGGAAGAAAGCCGAAGCACCGGTCGAGTGCAGGTAGCGGATCAGCCAGCCCCACTCCACGTCGCGCATGATGTACTCGACGGAGCCGAAGGCCTCCGCCGCCGAGGGCTTGTAGTTCATGGTCAGGAAGATGCCGGTGACGATCTGCAGCACCAGCACGAACAGCGACAGCGAACCGAACAGGTACCAATTGTTGAGGTTCTTGGGCGCGTAGTACTTGCCCCACTGCTCCTCCCACATCCGCGTCAGCGGAAAACGGGCGTTGATCCATCCAAGGAAGGTTCCGTCCTCGGCCGGGGTATTTGCATTGGCCATCAGGCAGCCCTCGACTGGTCGGCACCGACCAGGATGTGGTTG
>JAUMBX010000019.1:0-4024 GCA_032119515.1 Steroidobacteraceae bacterium
GCCGAGCAGTGCCTCGGCTGCCTGCAGGTCGGGACCGGTGGTCCCCGCAGCGGCGCACAGCACGGTCATGCCGGCGCCGACGAGGGCCGGCCGATTCGGCATGCAGCGGACGACCCTGGCCCCGTCGCCCAGCCACCGGGCCAGGTCTGCCATGCGGATGCCTGCCGCCACGCTGATCACCAGGGGTCGCTGCGCGTCGGCCAGTTCGCGCAACTCCGCCGCGAGTGCCCGGACCTGCTGCGGTTTGACCGCGATGACCCAGATCCCCGCCGACTGTCCTGCCTCCCGGCTGGATCCGGTCACGGCCACGCCAGCCAGGTGCTCGAGGCTCCAGGAGCGCGCCGCCTCCAGGGGATCGGCGATGGTGATGCGACCCGGCTCGCAGCCACGCGCGATCAGACCGCCGGCCAGTGCACGCGCCATGTGGCCGCCGCCCAGGAAGGCAAGCCTCCCGCTGAAATCAAGTCGTGCTTGCATGTTCAGTTCCTCCCGGCCTGGCCCCGAATACCGCGGTACCCACCCGGACGTGGGTTGCGCCCTCGGCAATCGCCTGCTCGAGGTCGTTGCTCATGCCCATCGACAGCACGTCCAGTTGATGCCCCGAGGCGTTCAGTGCATCTCTCAGGCCGGCCAGCTGGCGAAACCACCCGCGCTGCCGCTCGGGAGCGGTTTCCTCAGGCGGCAGGCACATCAGTCCCCGCAGCCTGAGTCGGGGCATGCTCGCCACCGCGGTCGCCAGGCTCGCCAGCTCTGCAGGATCGACTCCGGACTTGGTGGGCTCGTCGCCAAGGCGCACCTGGAGGCAGACCTGCAGTGGGGCGGCGTGCGGGCTGCGCTGGTCGTTCAACCGCCTGGCGATGCGCTCACGGTCGACGGTGTGCACCCAATCGAACAGGGCAGCCACCTCGCGGGTCTTGTTGGCCTGCAGCGAGCCGATGAAGTGCCAGCAGGCCTGCTCGCCGGCCAGTTCGGCCAGCTTGCCGGCCGCCTCCTGCAGGTAGTTTTCACCGAAGTCCGCCTGCCCGGCCCGAATCGCTGCCCGCAGCTGTGCGGCCGGTTGGCCCTTGCTGACGGCGACCAGGGTGATTGCGGCCGGGTCGCGACCGGCGGCCAGTGCGGCCTGCTGGATCCGGTGCCGGACGGAGGCCAGTCCGGCCCCCGGATTTTGCGGAGCAGTTAACATATCAGCATCCAATGATGGCTATACTGCCTTGAAATGTCGCGCGTGACGCGAGTAACCCAGAGCAATACCGGGGTCTCCTGATGGCCATTGATATCGCCCAGCTGCTGGCCTTTGCGGTCAAGAACAGTGCCTCCGACCTGCACCTGTCGGCGGGTGTTCCGCCGATGATCCGCGTCGACGGCGACATGAAGCGGGTGAACATGCCACCGCTGACGCACAAGGAAGTGCACAGCATGGTCTACGACATCATGAACGACAAGCAGCGCAAGGCCTTCGAGGAATTCTTCGAGACCGACTTCTCCTTCGAGGTCCCGAACCTTGCGCGCTTCAGGGTCAACGCCTTCAACCAGAACCGGGGCGCCGGTGCCGTCTTCCGCAACATTCCCACCCAGATCCGGACGCTGGAGGAGCTCAACACACCCAAGGTGTTCAAGGACCTTTGCCTGTTGCCGCGGGGTATCGTGTTGGTGACCGGGCCCACCGGCTCGGGCAAGTCGACCACCCTGGCGGCGATGATCGACCACATCAACGTCAACAAGCCGGATCACATCCTCACCATCGAGGACCCGATCGAGTTCGTGCACGAGTCGAAGCGCAGCCTGATCAACCAGCGGGAGGTCCACCGTGACACGCTCGGGTTCTCCGAAGCCCTGCGATCGGCCCTCCGCGAGGATCCGGATTGCGTGCTGGTCGGTGAGATGCGTGACCTGGAGACCATCCGGCTGGCGCTGACGGCCGCCGAGACCGGTCACCTGGTCTTCGGCACTCTGCACACCAGTTCGGCGGCCAAGACCATCGACCGTATCGTCGACGTATTCCCCGCGGCAGAGAAGGACATGGTTCGCTCCATGCTTTCCGAGTCGCTGCGGGCGGTGATTTCCCAGACCCTGCTCAAGAAAATCGGCGGAGGCCGGGTGGCTGCGCACGAGATCATGATCGGCACGCCCGCCATTCGTAACCTGATCCGCGAGAACAAGATCGCCCAGATGTATTCTTCCATCCAGACCGGCCAGGCCGCGGGCATGCAGACCCTCGACCAGTGCCTGCAGGAGCTGGTCCACAAGGGTCAGGTCGCCAAGGAAGAAGCCCGCTACAAGGCTGCCAACAAGGACGCGATCTAAACCAGATGGAACGCGATCAGGCGATCAAGCTGATGCAGGACCTGCTACGCCGGATGGTGGAGCGCAAGGGCTCCGACCTGTTCATCACCGCGGGATTCCCGCCTGCCATCAAGATCGATGGCGAGGTCAGGCCGCAGATGGACAAGGCGCTCAGTCCCGAGCAGTCGGCGGTGATGGTCCGTTCCATCATGAACGACCGCCATACCCGCGAATTCGACTCCACCAAGGAAGCCAATTTCGCCATATCGCCCCCCGGCATAGGTCGTTTCCGCGTCAGTGCCTTCCTCCAGCAGGGCAACACGGGCTGCGTGATCCGCACCATCCAGTCGCGGATTCCCTCGTTGGACGAACTGGATTTGCCCCCCGTGCTCAAGGACATCGTGATGGCCAAGCGTGGCCTCGTGATCGTGGTGGGCGCAACGGGTTCGGGTAAATCCACCACCCTGGCGGCCATGCTGGGCTACCGCAACGAAAAATCGCGTGGCCATATCATCACCATCGAGGACCCGGTGGAGTATGTACACCCCCATCGGGGCTGCGTGGTCACACAGCGCGAGATCGGCGTAGACACCGAGAACTGGCACAACGCCCTGAAGAACACCCTGCGCCAGGCACCGGACGTGATCATGATCGGTGAGATCCGCGACCGGGAGACCATGGAATACGGCATCCAGTTCGCCGAAACCGGCCACCTGGTGCTGGGTACCTTGCATGCCAACAGCTCCAACCAGGCCCTCGACCGCATCATCAACTTCTTTCCCGAGGAAAAGCGCGAGCAGTTGCTGATGGACCTCTCGCTCAACATCCGCGCGCTGCTGTCCCAGCGACTGATCCCCCTGGAGAACGAGGAAGGCCGGGCCGCTGCCATGGAAATCCTGATCGGTACGCCATTGGTGGCAGACCTGATCTTCCGGGGTGAGGTCGCGAAGATCAAGGAAGTCATGGCGCGCTCCAACCGGCTGGGCATGAAGACCTTCGACCAGGCGCTGTTCGATCTGTATGAGGCCCGGAAGATTTCCTACGAGGACGCCCTGCGTAACGCCGATTCGAAGAACGAGTTGCGCCTCAGGATCAAGCTGGAAAGCAAGCGCGACGACAAGACTGATGAACTGGACGGCAACTTGCGTATCGCCGAGGACCCCGATGAAGGAAACCTCTACTGAGGAAGGCGTCCCGCAGGGCGATGAGGCGGCGGGCGAGAAGGTCAATATCAAGCCCTACCTCCGGCTGATGTCGGAGAAGCGGGCCTCCGATCTTTTTTTCACCTCCTTTGCGCCAGTCAAGATCAAGATCGAGGGCACCATCTACCCGGTCAACAAGCAGGTGCTGCGACCGGACACGGTGCGCCAGATCGCCCATAGCTTGATGACCCCGGAACAGCTCGAGCTGTTCAGCGAAAACCTCGAGATCGACTTCGCGATATCCGAGCCAGGCCTCGGACGTTACCGTGCCGCCATTTTCCACCAGCGCGGTTACCCGGCCATCGTGCTGCGCTACATTGCCGTGGAGCCGCCGCTGCTGGAGACCCTGGGGGCGCCCCCCATTCTCGCCGACCTGGTAATGATGAAGCGCGGCCTGATTCTCATGGTCGGCTCGACCGGTTCAGGCAAGTCCACCACCCTGGCGGGCATGATCAACCACCGCAACCTGAGTGCCTCCGACCATATCCTGACGGTGGAGGACCCGATCGAGTTCCTGCATGCCACCCAGACGTCGATCG
>JAUMBX010000020.1:0-4553 GCA_032119515.1 Steroidobacteraceae bacterium
TGGTCAACGCCGCCGTCAGCGTCGTCTTCCCATGGTCAACGTGTCCAATCGTCCCCACGTTCACGTGCGGCTTGTTGCGTACGAATTTTTCCTTGGCCATGACGGTTTACCTGCTGTGCTTGAGTTGGGTGGATGACGGGATCAGGATGCCTTCTTCAGCACCGCCTCGGCGACGTTGCTGGGCACCTCGAGATACTTGGAAAATTCCATGGTGAAGGTCGCGCGACCCTGGCTCATCGAGCGGACGTTGGTGGCGTAGCCGAACATCTCGGCCAGCGGCACTTCCGCAGTGATGACCTTGCCGGACGGCCCCTCTTCCATGCCCTGGATCTGGCCGCGACGGCGGTTGAGGTCGCCGATGACGTCCCCTGAGTACTCCTCGGGCGTCACGACCTCGACCTTCATGATGGGCTCGAGCAGGACCGGACGGGCCTTATGGAAGCCCTCCTTGAAGGCCATGCTGCCAGCAATCTTGAAGGCCATTTCGTTTGAGTCGACGTCATGGTAGGAGCCGTCGAAGATGGTGACCTTGACGTCGACCACCGGATAGCCGGCGATGACTCCGCCCTCCATGGCCTCCTTGATGCCCTTGTCTACGGCCGGCACGTACTCACGAGGCACTACGCCGCCGACGATGCCGTTGACGAACTCGTAGCCCTTGCCCTCTTCCTGGGGCTCGATGCGCAGCCAGACGTGGCCATACTGACCACGGCCGCCCGACTGCTTGACGAACTTGCCTTCCTGCTCGACCTTGCTGCGGATGGTTTCGCGGTACGCGACCTGCGGCTTGCCGACGTTGGCCTCGACCTTGAACTCGCGCTTCATGCGGTCGACGATGATTTCCAGGTGCAGTTCGCCCATGCCGGAGATGATGGTCTGGCCCGACTCCTGGTCGGTATGCACACGGAAGGACGGATCTTCCTTGGCCAGGCGTTGCAGGGCGAGGCCCATCTTCTCCTGGTCGACCTTGGTCTTGGGCTCGACGGCCACCGAGATCACCGGCTCCGGGAACTCCATCTTCTCCAGGATGATGACCTTGTCGGGGTCGCTCAGGGTGTCGCCGGTGGTCACGTCCTTCAGGCCGACGGCCGCGGCGATGTCCCCGCAGCGCACTTCCTTGAGTTCAATGCGCTCGCTGGCATGCATCTGCAGGAGGCGGCCTACGCGCTCGCGCCTCGACTTGTTGGGCACGAACACCGTGTCGCCCGAGTTGAGCACGCCCGAGTACACGCGGAAGAAGGTCAGGTTACCCACGAAAGGATCGTTCAGGATCTTGAAGGCCAACGCAGAGAACGGCGCGCCGTCGTCTGACTTGCGGGTGTCCTCGCTGCCGCCTTCCGTCTGCCCGCGGACATCGGGCACTTCGGTCGGGGCCGGCATGAACTCGATCACCGCGTCCAGCACGGCCTGCACGCCCTTGTTCTTGAACGCAGAGCCACAGGTGACCAGGCAGATCTCGTTGCGCAGGGTGCGCTCGCGCAGGCCGGAGCGGATCTCCTCTTCGTTGAGTTCACCGCTCTCGAGGTACTTGTTGAGCAGCTCCTCGTTGGCCTCGGCAGCAGCCTCGACCAGCTTGGCTCGCCACTCCTCGCACTCGCCCTGCATGCCCTCGGGGATGTCCCGGTACTCGAAACGCATGCCCTGGGTGCTGTCGTCCCACCAGATCTGCTTCATGCGGATCAGGTCGATCACACCGGCAAAATTCTCCTCGGCACCGATCGGCAGCTGGATAGGCACGGGATTGCCCTTCAGACGGGTGCGGATCTGGTCCACGCAACGCAGGTAGTTGGCGCCGGCACGGTCCATCTTGTTGACGAAGGCCAGCCGCGGCACCTTGTACTTGTTCATCTGCCGCCAGACGGTCTCGGACTGGGGCTGGACACCGGACACCGCGCAGTAGACCGCAATGGCGCTGTCTAGCACCCGCAGTGAACGCTCCACCTCGATGGTGAAGTCCACGTGTCCTGGCGTGTCGATGATGTTGATGCGGTGCTCGGGGAAGTTGCCTTCCATCCCCTTCCAGAAGCAAGTGGTCGCTGCTGCGGTGATGGTGATCCCGCGCTCCTGCTCCTGCTCCATGTAGTCCATGACGGCCGCACCGTCGTGCACCTCACCAATCTTGTGAGAAACGCCCGTATAGAACAGGACTCGCTCGGTGGTGGTGGTCTTGCCGGCGTCGATGTGAGCGGAAATGCCGATGTTCCGGTAGCGCTCGATGGGGGTCGTACGGGCCATGGTGTCCTCTTCGAATGCTTACCAGCGGTAATGCGCAAACGCCTTGTTGGCGTCCGCCATGCGGTGGGTGTCCTCGCGCTTGCGCACGGCGGCCCCGCGGTTTTCGGCAGCCTCCATCAGCTCGCTGGCGAGCCTCTGGGCCATCGACTTCTCGCCGCGCGCCCGCGCGGCATCGATGATCCAGCGCATGGCGAGGGTCTGGCGCCGCTGGGCGCGGACCTCGACGGGAACCTGATAGGTGGCGCCACCGACCCGCCGGGACTTCACTTCCACGGCCGGCTTGACGTTGTCCAGGGCCTGGCTGACCACGTCGAGCGCGCCATCACCGGCCCGGCCGGTCTTGTCGGAAATGCGATCAATGGCCCCGTAGAGGATCTTTTCTGCGGCCGACTTCTTGCCGTCCTCCATCACCATGTTCATGAACTTGGCCAGCATGAGGCTGCCGAACTTGGGATCCGGAAGGATTTCGCGGACGGGTGCTTGGGCACGACGAGACATTCAGCTTACTCCCCGGTTATTTCTTGGCACGCTTGGCGCCGTACTTTGAGCGGCCCTGCTTGCGGTTGTTGACGCCGGCGCAGTCGAGGGTGCCGCGGACCGTGTGGTAGCGAACGCCGGGCAGGTCCTTGACGCGACCGCCACGAATCAACACCACCGAGTGCTCCTGGAGGTTGTGACCCTCGCCGCCAATGTAGCTGGTGACCTCGAAACCGTTGGTGAGCCGCACACGCGCCACCTTGCGAAGCGCGGAGTTCGGCTTCTTGGGGGTGGTCGTGTAGACGCGGGTACACACACCGCGACGCTGTGGCGACTGCTGCAGCGCCGGCACCTTGGACTTCTGGACGGCAGCAGTGCGCCCTCCGCGGATCAGCTGATTGGTCGTCGACATCGCGAATAGCCCCATTGTTGCGGGCCGAATTCCCAGCGAATTCAGGCCCTAAATGCAGGGCCGCCACTCGGCGGCCCAGCGTAGATAACACTGTCCATGGTCGTACCTGACCTCAGGCCAACCAAAAAGGAGCGGAATTCTAGAAACCGCTCCCGCGGGTGTCAAGGAACAAGGGGTGTCTCATAAAAACCACACCCCGTTCCAAACCGCCCACGCTAGTCCGCCGAGGCCTCCGCCTCACCGGCGGCCTCGGCTGCCGACCCCTCGTCTCCGCCGCCGAAGCTGACGAAACCCGCCTCCGCCTCAGCCAGGGCGTCGCGCTTGCGCTTCGCGTGGAAGGCGCTGCCCGTACCGGCCGGGATGAGGCGCCCGACGATGACGTTCTCCTTGAGGCCGCGCAGGCTGTCCTTGATGCCGCGCACTGCCGCGTCCGTGAGGACTCGGGTGGTCTCCTGGAAGGAGGCGGCAGAGATGAACGAGTCGGTCTGCAGCGAGGCCTTGGTGATGCCCAGCAGCATCGGCTCCCAGCGCGCCACCTGCTTGCCGTCGGCCTCCATGCGCTCGTTGAGGTCGAGCATGCGGGCCTTCTCCAGTTGCTCTCCGCGCAGCAGGCCGGTCTCGCCGGCATCGGCGACCTCGACCTTGCGCAGCATCTGCCGGACGATCACCTCGATGTGCTTGTCGTTGATCTTCACGCCCTGCAGGCGGTAAACGTCCTGGATTTCGCGGGTCAGGTAGTTGGCCAGCGCCGTAACGCCCTGCAGGCGCAGGATGTCATGCGGATTTGGCTCACCCTCGGCGATGACCTCGCCCCGCTCGACGTGCTCACCCTCGAACACGTTGAGGTGGCGCCACTTCGGAATCAGTTCCTCGTACTTGTCGCCACCCTCTCCGCTGGTGATGACCAGACGGCGCTTGCCCTTGGTCTCCTTGCCGAAGCTGACGGTACCGGAGACCTCAGCGAGGATCGCCGGCTCCTTCGGCTTGCGAGCCTCGAACAGGTCCGCAACACGCGGCAGACCGCCGGTGATGTCGCGGGTCTTGGAGGATTCCTGCGGGATGCGCGCGATGATGTCGCCCACCGACACCGTGGCACCATCCTCCAGCGACACCAGCGCTCCGGCGGGCAGCGTGTAGATCGCAGGAATGTCGGTGTTGGCGAAGGTGACTTCCTTGCCCTTGGCGTTGACCAGCTTCACGGTGGGGCGCAGGTCCTTGCCGCTCGCACCGCGCTGCTTGGGATCGAGCACCACGATGCTGGAGAGACCAGTCACCTCGTCCACCTGGCTCTGCACCGTCACCCCGTCCAGGAAGTCCTGGAACTTCAGGCGGCCAGCCACTTCAGTGACCACCGGATGGGTGTGCGGGTCCCAGCTGGCAACGATCTGACCGGGGGCGACGCGGTCCCCCTCATTGGCCACGATGGTGG
>JAUMBX010000021.1:0-9835 GCA_032119515.1 Steroidobacteraceae bacterium
TCCTTGGGACCCAGGCGGCTCTCGCGGAATCCACGCACCGTCTCCGGCCCACCGGCAAAGAATTGCCGATAGGGTGGCAGGGTGGTGGTGTCGTCGTCGATCGAGTCTCCCCAGGCCAACTCGGCCGCAAAAGCCAGCGTCCATTGCTTATAGACCGGCTGAAGCTTGAGGAAGTCGTAGCTGACGACATAGTAGTTCACGTCGCTGCCAGGCACCGTGGCAGACAGGTACACCGAGTGGCGGGTACCGCGGGTGGCAAACAGCGCCCGGTTGCGGGTGTCGTAGGACCAGCCTGCGCTCAGCTCGTAGGTGTTGAACTTGGTGCCATACAGGATGGTCGTGATGTCGATCGGCTGGCCGGTGGTGGGATCGAGGCCCTGCTGGACCAGTTCACGGGTGTAGGGATTGCCGTTGCTGCGCACCCAGTCGACGGCCTCGCGCGCGCTGCCGAATTCGTTGGTGATGAGGTCGGACCGCTGGGCAGTAACCCCGAAGCGCAGCGACTGGAACTCGGAGATCGGGTAGCCGAACTCGAGCGATGCTGCGTAGGTCTTGGTCGAGAAATCCGATGCCGCCGACACGTACTGGGTGATGTCGCGATACTGGATGCCTACCGTCCGGGCCACGCCGTCGATGTTGGTGTACGGGTCGGTATGGGAAATCGAGTACAGCTTGGAAAAGCGACCACCGGCCAGCTCGACCGCCAGCCGTTCACCGCTGCCCATGAAATTGGAATGCACGAAGCTGCCGTTCAGGATGGCGCCCTGTGACTCCGAGTAGCCGATACCGCCACTGAACTGGCCCGGCAAGCCTTCGGTGATGTCGAAACTGACATCGACCAGGTCGGGCGTGCCCCCAACGGGCTGCGTCTCGAATTCCACCTTCTCGATGAACGGCAGCCGCTGGATGCGCTCCTTCGATCGCTCGAGCAGGGAGTTGGACAGGTACGCGCCCTCGAGCTGGCGCAGTTCCCGGCGCAGCACCTCGTCGTCGATGGCACTGGTGTTCTCGAAATTCACCCGGCGCACGTAGGCCCGGCTGCCCGGGTCGACGAAGAACGTGAGGTCGATGGTCTTCTCTTCCTCGTTGGCCTGCGGCACCGGGTCGACCTTGGCGAAAGCGTAACCATCGACACCCAGTCGCAGCGACATCAGCTCCTGGGTCTGGGTGATGAGCCTCCTGGAATAGGTCTGGCCCGGCTGGACCACCAGCAACTGGCGGAGCTGCTCCTCCGGCACCACCATCTTGCCGGCGATCTTCACCTCACCGACCTTGTAGACCTCGCCTTCCTGGACGTTGACCGTAATGAAGATGTCGTCCTTCTCCGGCGCGATGGCCACCTGCGTGGACTCCACCTCGAAGTTGGCATAGCCGCGGTCCTGATAGTAGGAGCGGAGCTTCTCGAGGTCGCCCTGCAGGGACTCCCGGGAATAGCGATCGTCCTGGCGATACCAGGACAGCCAGTTGGGAGTCTTGAGCTCGAAGTCCTCGAGCAGTACCTCGTCGTCAAACACCGTGTTGCCGACCACGTTGACCTGGCGGATGCGCGCTCGCTTGCCCTCGGCAATGTCGATGGTGATGCGCACCTTGTTGCCGGGGACGTCGACCACCTGCGTGTCCACGCGCACCGCATACTTGCCGCGGGCGAAGTACTGGTCGGTGAGGTAACCGGTGACTTCCTCCAGCACGGAACGGTCGAAGGTCTTGCCCTGGGCAAGGCCGACGTTGCGCAGCGAACGCTCCAGGTCCTCGGTCTTGATGTCCTTGTTGCCCTTGAGCTCGAAGCTCTCGATGGAGGGCCTCTCCAGCACGACCACGACCAGGGTGTTGCCGTCGCGACGCAGCTCGATGTCGCGGAAGAAGCCGGTGGAGAACAGCGCCTTGATCGCCTCCTGCTGGCGCCTGGTATCCAGCCGATCCCCGATGTTGACGGGCAAATAGTTGTAGACCGTGCCCTCGGCGATGCGCTGGAGGCCCTCCACCCGGATGTCACCCACCACGAAATCCGGTGCCTGGGCGTGGGCGGCTGCGGCCGCGTGCGCAACCAGAATCCCGCTGACCAACCTGCGAAGCATCTGCCGAAACCCCCTGGATCGAACCTAGCCAGCCAGCCTGGACAGGTCGTTGTAAAACGCGAAGCCCATCAACAGGACGAGCACCATGATGCCGATTCTCTGGCCGATGGCCTGGGCAGTCTCCGACACGGGCGAGCCCTTGACCAGTTCCGCCAGCTGGTAAACCACCTGTCCCCCATCGAGGATGGGCAGGGGCAGCAGGTTCAGCACCGCCAGCGAGATACTGACCAGCGCCAGGAAGCCGAGGAAATAATCGAGGCCACCGGAAGCCGACAGGCCGGCGTACTGGGCGATGTTGACCGGCCCCGAGAGGTTTCGCGACGACACGTCTCCGGTGATCATCCGGGCCAGGAACTTGAGCGTCAGCACCGTCTTGTCCCAGGTCTCCTCGAGCGCCGGCCAAGCGGCGGCCAGCGGACCATGGCGCTCTTCCACGCGCATGTCCGGCGGAAACTCGGCAAGCCCCTCGGCGGTCATGCCGATCCGGCCGATCAGACGCCCGCCCTCCTCGACCGACTCCGTGACCATGTCCAGGGCCACGAGGCGGCCCTGACGGTCCACCGACAGGCTCAGCGACTCACCCGGTCGGGCCCGCAGCCACTCCGCCAGGGCGAAGAAGTCGTCCACCGGCCTGCCGTCCACTGCGACGATCAGGTCGCCCGGCAGCAAACCCGCGAGATAGGCCGGCCCGCCTTCCACCACGGTACCGACCCGGGCAGGAATCTGTGGCTGCCAGAACTGCACCCCCAGACCATCCAACAGGGCCCCGGGCTCGGTCAGGGACCGGCGCTGGGAGGTTGGCACGGACAGGATCAGCGAGCGCTGGCGGCCATCCTCGCCCATGACCTCTAACGGCAGGGCCTCGTAGTCCAGGATGCCGTTCAGCAGGCCCAGGATGGCCTGCTCTCGCGTCTGTACGGCAGCATCGCCCACCCCGGTGATCAGGTCACCGGGCAACAGGCCGGCCCGGCCCGCCGCAGAATCCAGCGCTACCTGCCCGACCTGCGGCTTGAGCCCGGGCACCCCCATCATGAACAGGACCCAGAAGGCGAAGATGGCAAACAGGAAGTTGGCTCCGGGCCCCGCCAGCAGCACCCCGATGCGGGCCGTCGGGGAGCGGCTCTGAAACGAGCGGTCGCGGTCTTCCGGAGCGACCGGCCCCTCCTGCTCGTCGAGCATCTTCACGTAGCCACCCAGCGGCAGGGCCGCGATCACGAACTCGGTCCCGTCGGGATGGCTGCTGACCCGCCGAAACAGGGGCCGGCCGAACCCGATCGAAAACCGCAGCACCTTGAAACCCAGGCGCCGGGCCGCCCAGAAATGACCGTACTCGTGCACCGCGACCAGGATCCCGATGGCCACCAGGAAGGAGAGAATGGAGGTCAGGATGGTCGATGTCATAGCCTATCAAGCTCCGGCAGCCGCTGCGCGGGAGGCCAGCTCCCGGCCCTGACGGTCCGCCTCGAGGACGTCCTCGAGGACCTGCACCGAACCAGGCGTATGCTGCTGCAGCACATGGTCGATGACCTGCGCGATGCCGGCAAAGTTCAGCTTTCCCTCGAGAAAGGCGGCCACGGCCACTTCATTCGCTGCATTCAGGACCACCGGCGCCGTTCCTCCCCGTTTGGCCGCCTCGCGGGCGAGACGTAGGCAGGGAAAGCGCACCGGGTCGGGGGGCTCGAACGCCAGGGCGGCCGTCGCTGCAAGGTCCAGCGATTGTACACCGGAGGCGATGCGATCCGGCCACGCCATGGCATTGGCGATGGGCGTGCGCATGTCGGGCTGGCCCAGCTGGGCCAGGATCGAGCCATCGTCGTATTCGATCATGGAGTGGACAATGCTCTGCGGATGCACGACCACCTCCACCTGGCCTTCTTCCACCCGGAACAGCCAGCAGGCCTCGATGATCTCGAGCCCCTTGTTCATCATCGAAGCCGAGTCCACCGAAATCTTCCGGCCCATGCTCCAGTTGGGATGGGCCACCGCCTGCTCGGGGGTCGCCACCGCCATCTGTGCCGCGCTCCACTGCCGGAAGGGCCCTCCGGAGGCGGTCAGCACCAGGCGTCGCATGCCGGGGATGGGTTGCCCAGGGCGGATTCCGGGGGGCAGGCACTGGAAGATGGCGTTGTGCTCGCTGTCGATGGGCAGGAGCATGGCACCACTGCGCTCGACAGCGGCCATCAGCAGTTCGCCCGCGCAGACCAGGGCTTCCTTGTTGGCCAGGAGCAGGCGCTTACCGGCCTCGGCGGCCGCCAGCGTGGGTCCGAGGCCCGCCGCGCCGACGATGGCCGCCATGACCTGGTCCGCATCGTGGTGGTTCGCCACCGCCAGCAAGCCCTCCGGCCCGGAAAGCACCGGAATGTCCAGGCCTTCAGCCTCGAGACCCTGCCGCAGGCGGGCAGCAGACTCCACACAGACCAGCGCCGCGCACGCGGGCCTGAATTCACGGCACTGCTCCATCAGCAGTTCGTGCCGGGAATGCGCCGCCAGGGCCACGACCCGGAACAGATCGGGATGCCGCCTGACGATATCAAGGGTATTGAGGCCGATGGAGCCGGTGGAACCCAGGATCGCGAGGCCCTGCATCAGCCCAGCACCTCGAGCAGCATGAGGCCCAGGACCAGCACCGGCAGGGCTGCGGTCACGCTGTCGACCCGGTCGAGCACCCCGCCATGGCCGGGCAGCAGGCGCCCGCTGTCCTTCAGCCCGGCCTGGCGCTTGAACAGGCTCTCCGTCAGGTCGCCGATGACCGAGGCGCAAAACACGGCAGCGCAGAGCGGCAGCAGGACCGGCAGGGGTATCGCGAACCAGGATGCTCCCAACCAGGCCAGGGCCAGGACAACGAGTGCGCCACCCAGGGTGCCCTCCCAGGTCTTGTTGGGACTGACCGCCGGGGCGAGACGGAGCCGCCCGAAGCGGCGCCCTGCGGCATACGCCCCCACGTCCGCGCCCCAGGCGATGGCCAGGCCGAAGATGAGCCATTCACGCGCGAGCGGTCCCCAGCTCAGCAACTGGGCCATGGCCACCCACATCGGCACCAGTGCCAGCAGGCCTGCCAGGGCCGCCAGCCACCGCGAACCGCGGCGGGGGGCGAGAAGAATCCACGCCAGCGCAAGGACCCACCAGCACACCGCCACACCCATCACGATGCCAAGGGCACCCGGCTGGTCGTTGACCCAGGTCCAGGTGACCAGCATGGCGACGAAGACCACGCCTGCGTAGGCCAACCGCGCAGCCGCCGTGCTCAGTTGGGCCATGGCCGCCCATTCCCAGGCGCCTGCCAGGGTCATCAAGCCGAGGCCCGCGGCGCCCAGGCTCGGCGGCAGCAGGAATAGCACCAGCCAGAGCAGCAGCACCAGTACCACGGCAGTGACCAGCCGCTGCCCGAGCATCAGGATCCGCCCCGGACCTGGTGCGAGGTGGCCCCGAAGCGGCGTTCGCAGCCGGCGAAGTAGTCGATGGCCCGATCAAAGTGCTCGGCGGAAAATTCGGGCCAGGCGGTCTCGCAGAAGTACAGTTCCGTGTAAGCGAGGTTCCACAGCAGGAAGTTGCTGATGCGCCGCTCGCCCCCGGTGCGGATGAACAGGTCCGGATCCGGCAGCCCCGCAAGCGAGAGCCGGCTGGACACGGCCTGCTCGTCGATGGCCTCCACGCTCCACTCGCCCCGCTCGACCGCGGCCGCCAGCCGGCGGGTGGCCTGGACGATATCCCAGCGCCCGCCGTAGGACACCGCGACCTGCAGGCGCAAACGGGTATTGCCGGAGGTGGCACGCTCCACCCGCGCCATGTCCTCCTGGAGGGGCGTGGAGAGTGTCGAGCGATCCCCGATGAAACTGAGCCTGACGCCGTTCTCGATCAGGTCCCGGGCCTGGGTATCGAGCGCCTCCAGAAACAGCTGCATCAACAGGTCGACTTCCTCGGCCGGGCGGGTCCAGTTCTCCGAGGAAAAGGCGAACAAGGTGAGGGCGCCCACGCCACGCCGGATGGCGTGCTCCACCGTCAACCGGGCCACGCGACTGCCCTCGCGGTGGCCGTCGGTCCTCGGCAGCCCCCGCTGCTGGGCCCAGCGGCCGTTGCCATCCATGACGATCGCCACGTGCCGGGGCACCGCGGGCGAACCATGCTCTGCTTGCTCGGCGGGAACCATGGCTCTGCCGCGGGCACTCAGACCTGCAGCAACTCCTTTTCCTTCTCGGCCAGCACGGCGTCCACCTCGGCCACATGATGGTCGGTCAGTTTCTGGACCTCCTCCTGGGCGCGGCGGTCGTCGTCCTCGGAGATCAGCTTCTCCTTGAGCATTTCCTTCAGGTCGTTCATGAGGTCGCGGCGCACGGCGCGCACCGCCACCCTGGCCTGCTCCGCCTCCTGGCGAGCCACCTTGGTCAGGTCACGGCGTCGCTCCTCGGTCATGGCCGGCAGCGGCAGCCTGATCACGGTGCCCGCCGTGTTCGGGGTGAGGCCGAGGTCGGACTTCATGATGGCCTTCTCGATCACCGGCACCATGGCCTTGTCCCAGGGCGAGACCGTGAGCGTCCGGGCGTCCTCCACGGTGACGTTTGCCACCTGATTCAACGGCATCTCGGAGCCGTAATACTCGACCCGCACGCCCTCGAGCAGGGCCGTGTTGGCCCGCCCGGTGCGCATGCGCTTGAAGTGTTCCTTGAGGCTGGTGATGCACTTGCCCATGCGGCTGTTGGCATCATTCCTGATATCGTCGAGCATCTTGCACCTCCGCTAGGGCACCTTGGCCACCAGGGTTCCCACTTCCTGACCCTGCACGATGCGGATCAGGTCGCCGGGGTTGAACAGGTTAAATACCCTGAGTGGCAGGTTGTTGTCGCGGCACATCACGATGGCCGTGGCGTCCATCACTCCCAGCCTGCCATCCAGGACCTCGTCATAGCTGATCCGCTCGTAGCGCTGCGCGGTCGGGTGGGTCACCGGGTCGTCCGTGTACACGCCGTCCACCTTGGTTGCCTTCAGCAGCAGGTCGGCCTCGATCTCGATGGCTCGCAGCGAGGCCGCCGTATCGGTGGTGAAAAACGGGTTACCGGTGCCGGCCGCCAGGATGGTGCAGCGGCCCTTCTCGAGATGGCGGATAGCGCGGCGGCGGATGTAATCCTCGCAGACCTGCTGGCAACGCAGCGCCGACATGACCCGGGCATGCTGTCCGAGGCGCTCGAGCGCGTCCTGCAGGGCCAGCGCGTTCATGATGGTGGCGAGCATCCCCATGTGGTCGGCCGCCACCCGGTCCATGCCGGCCCGGGCCAACCCGGCGCCGCGAAACAGGTTGCCACCCCCGATGACCACTGCCACCTGGGTACCCAGGCCGATCACCTCCTTGATCTCGGTGGCAATCCGGATGAGGACCTCGGGGTCTATCCCGTAATCCTCGCCTCCGAGCAGGGCCTCCCCGCTGAGCTTCAGGAGGATGCGGCGAGGCGTACTGATCGATTCGGACGGCATGCGGAAACCCCTGTGAGTTCGCCCTGATTATAAATAACAAACCCCGCCTGGGCGGGGTTTGCTGCCGACTGGGGGCCCCGAGGAGTTGCCCGCCTCAGGCCTTGCCCTGGGCCGCCCGGACCTGGGCGGCAACCTCGTCGGCAAAGTTTTCCTGCTTCTTCTCGATGCCCTCGCCCACTTCGTAGCGGACGAACCCCAGCACCTTGGCGCCGGCCTGCTGCAGGCGCTTTTCCACGGTGATGTCGGGATCCTTCACGAAGGGCTGACCGACCAGGCAGATCTCGGCGAGGTACTTGCGCACCCTGCCCTCCACCATCTTGGCCACGATCGCCTCGGGCTTGCCCTCCTGGGCCGCCTGGGCGCTGAGGATTTCCCGTTCCTTGTCGAGTTCGGTCGCCGGGACTTCGGCCGGCGTCGCGTAGCGCGGGTTGCTGGCAGCCACGTGCATGGCGATGTCACGGGCCACTTCGTCATCCCCGCCCCCGAGGGACACCAGCACGCCAATCCGGCCGCCGTGTACGTAGGCCCCGACCCGCCCGGCGCCCGCGATCCGGGCCACCCGGCGTACGGTGATGTTCTCTCCGATGCGGGCCACCAACCCACGGCGGACCTCCTCCACCGTCTGGCCGCCGTCCAGCGGCAGGGCCAGCACGGCCTCGAGGTCGGACTGGCCACTGGCGAGTGCCGCACCGGCCACGGCAGCGGCAAAGGCCTGGAAATCCTGCTCACGCGCGACGAAGTCGGTCTCGCAGTTCACCTCGACCGCCACCCCGGCATGGCCATCGGCGCTCACGACCGTGACGATCACGCCCTCCGCCGCCACCCGGCCGGCTTTCTTGTCGGCCTTGGCCAGGCCCGCCTTGCGCATGGCTTCGGCGGCCTGGTCGAGGTCACCACCGGCTTCCACCAGGGCCTTCTTGCATTCCATCATCCCAGCGCCGGTGCGCTCGCGCAGGGCCTTCACGTTTTCGGCTGTGATTGTCATGTCCGTCCTGGCTCCGTATTACTCGCCTGCCTCGGCCGCGTCGGCTGCCGGGGCAGCGGCGGCCTCGGCTTCACCCTCCGGCGCTGCCGTCCGACGGGCGGTGGCACGGGCCGGCTTGCGGCGGGTCGTGGTCGCGGCCTGCTTGCGCGGCGCAGCCCGCCCCGGCGCGGCCTTGCGCCGCACGTTGCCTTCCTCGTCGAGTTCAACGAAGTCGTCCTCACCGGCGGGCACTTCCGGCACCGAGCTGCGCCCATCGAGCACGGCATCGGCAATGCCGGCCGCATAGAGCCGGATGGCCTTCATGGCGTCGTCGTTGCCGGGAATCATGTAGTCGATCCCTTCGGGCGAGCAGTTGGAATCCACCACCGCCACCACCGGGATGCCGAGCTTGCGGGCCTCGCTCAGGGCGATCTGCTCATGTCCCACGTCGATGATGAACAGCACGTCCGGCAGGCCAGTCATGTCCTTGATGCCACCGAGGCTGCGCTCGAGCTTGTCGAGCTCGCGACGCAGGCTCTGGGCCTCCTTCTTGCCGCGCCGGTCCAGCGCACCGCTGTCGCGCAGTTCCTCGATCTCCTGCAGCCGCTTGATGGATTGCCGGATGGTCTTGAAGTTGGTGAGCATGCCGCCCAGCCAGCGCTGGTTGACGTAGGGCATCCCTGCGCGGGCGGCCTCTTCGCGCACCGCGTCGCGGGCGCTGCGCTTGGTACCCACGAACAGGACCCGCCCACCGTCGCTCGCCACCGACTTCACAAAGGCAGCGGCCTCGTTGTACAGCGGGAGGGTCTTTTCCAGGTTGATGATGTGGATTCGGTTACGATCGCCGAAGAGGTACGGGCCCATCTTCGGGTTCCAGAAGCGGGTCTGGTGTCCGAAGTGGACGCCCGCCTCCAGCATCTGCCTCATGGTGACACTGGCCATCTTGTCTGCTCCTTGTCCGGGTTGGATCCTCCGCGCCCCCGCATGCGGCAACCGGAGCAAGCTCCGGCACCCGGCCGCACGTGACGGGACGCGTGTGGATTTGGTTGAGAAAAAACGCCGCGCTTTATACCATTAACCCGCCCTGTAAACAATGCCTTACCCCCCCAGGAAGGTCACCCCAGTGCTAATGGCCCGGAATCCCGGCGTGAGCCTCAAGTCGCCCGCCGAGCAAGACCTGATGCGAGCGGTCGGCCGCCTGACCGCGGACGTCCTCGACATGATCGGGCCCCACGTCCAGCCCGGGGTCACCACCGACGAACTGGATCGTATCTGCCACGATTTCATCGTCGGCCACCAGAACGCCATCCCGGCCCCCCTAGATTACAAG
>JAUMBX010000022.1:0-3956 GCA_032119515.1 Steroidobacteraceae bacterium
ACGGATCCGGATATCCAGGTGCCCATCCAACCGTCTGCGGGCATCCCGGTGACCTACGTGCCAGCGCGGAATACCGTCTTTCTCGCCCTGGCCCTCGGGTGGGCGGAGGTGCTGGACGCCGAGGATCTTTTCATCGGGGTCAACGCCGTCGACTATTCCGGCTATCCAGATTGCCGACCGGCGTTCATCAAGGCCTTTGAGTCCCTCGCCAGGCTTGCGACGCGCGCCGGCGTCGAGGGCGGACGCTTCACCATCCATGCGCCGTTGATCCAGCTGAGCAAGGCCGACATCATCCGCCGTGGGCAAACGCTGGGCGTCGATTTCGGGCAGACCGTCTCATGCTATCAGGCTGACGAGTCTGGGCGCGCCTGCGGCGTTTGCGACAGCTGCCGCCTGCGGCGAGAGGGCTTTATCGCCGCGGGGGTGCCCGATCCCACACGCTATTTTCCGGCCTGAGGCAAGGGCTGCCCGTGCGGCCGGGATGGGTTATCATCCGCGCTCGTTTTTGCGTCGGGCCGTTAGCTCAGCGGTAGAGCATCCGGCTTTTAACCGGTTGGTCGATGGTTCGATCCCATCACGGCCCACCATCTCCCGAAACAGATGGCGAGGTTCTGGCGTGGCAATCGGCGGAGTCCTGCTGGCGGCGGGCGAGGCGAAGCGCCTTGGCGGTCGCCCCAAGGCCCTGCTGCGGCGCGATGGAACCTCGCTCCTCAGGCGCAATGCGCTCATCCTGCTCGAGGCTGGCGTGCGTCCGCTGGTGGTTGTAGTCGGTCATCGGGCCGAAGAACTGGCGCCCGAGGTGGCGGACCTGGCGGTAGAGGTCATTCTCGCCACCGACTATGCCACCGGCCAGCGAGCCTCCGTGCGCCGGGGACTGGCAGCCCTGCCGGAGGGCCTGTCAGGCTTCGTGATTGCCCTGGCCGACCAGCCCGAGCTGGAGAGTCGCGACATCCGGCAACTGATCGACCAGTGGCAGCTGCTGGGCGGCCAGTGGCCCGTCGTCCCCCGCGTTCACGGCAGGCGGGGTAATCCCGTCATCCTGCCGGATCGCGCGCGCACTGACGTCCTGGCCGCTCCAGCCAGTTTCGGCTGCAGGGAGTGGCTCGACCGACACGATCACTTGCATTGGCTTGACAGCGACCGCGAAGCGTATGTTCTGGACATCGACACCGAGCAGGACATGGAGCAATTCCGCACTGAGCGCGGCATCGAGTTCACCTGGCCGGAGAAATTCAACCGTGCATGAGTTTGTACTCGTCTCGCTGCTCAGCCTGGTCCTGGCAGGATGCGGACAGTCATCCAGCCCATCTGGGCCGAGGGTGCTACCCCTGGCCGCCGGGCCGGGCAGTGCCCAGCCGCATCTCGCCGTCAGTCAGTCCGGTGAGGTGGTGCTCAGCTGGCTCGAGCCCACCGCAGGTGACGGGACCCGTCTTGTATTCAGCCGCCTGGGGGGAGCTGGCTGGAGCGAGGCGGCCGAAGTCGCACGCGGCAAGGATTGGTTCGTGAACTGGGCGGATTTTCCCTCCGTGTTGCCCTCGGAACAGGGCCCTTGGGCCGCGCATTGGCTGCAGCGCCGTCCGGAGGGTGGCTATGCCTACGATGTGGTCATGGCCCGTTCCGTGGACCAGGGCGCCAGCTGGCAGTTGATGGGGTCCCCCCATGACGACGGCACGCCGACCGAGCACGGTTTCGTCTCGCTGTTTCACTGGGACGGTGGCACGGGCGTGGTCTGGCTGGATGGGCGCGAGACCGGCGGCGGCGGGCATGACCACGGTTCGACAGGCGCAGGGGGCATGACCCTGCGGGCCGCGCGCCTGACTCCAGACGGCGGGCGAGAGCGCGATGAGGTGCTGGACGATCTCACCTGCGACTGCTGCCAGACCGACGTTGCCCTGACCAAGAACGGGCCGGTGGTGGTCTACCGCGATCGCAGTGCAGGCGAGATCCGTGACATCTCCGTGGTCCGCCATGACGGCACCGCGTGGACAGAGCCCCGGGTGGTGGGAGTGGACGGATGGGAGATCGGTGGCTGTCCGGTCAATGGCCCGGCGGCTGACAGTCTGGGTGATTCGCTGGTCGTGGCCTGGTTCACCGGCGCCCAGGATCGGCCGCGGGTCAGGATCGCCTGGTCGATGGATGGCGACGACCGTTTCGAGGATGCCATCGAGGTGCCGGCGTTCGCTGCCATGGGCCGGGTGGACGTCGTGGCGATCAACGAGCGCGAGGCTGTGGTGAGCTGGCTCGAGCAGGTCGGACAGCAGGCCAGCCTGCGGCTGGTTCGGGTACACGCCGCGGGCAAGTTCGGCGAGATTTACGAAGTGGGCCGCCTGGCAGCGGGACGTCCCTCCGGTTTTCCCCAGATGGTGAGCGGCGGGGATGGGCTGGTGCTGGCCTGGACGGAGGCGGAGGGCGAATCCAGAACCGTTCGCTCGGCCACTCTCGAGCTGCCCGAGGGAGCACCGTGAAGCAGGTGTTCGAGGCCGCCTCCTGTGAGCTCAGCGTCGTCGCGGGCGGCAGGTTGCTGCGGTTGCGGTCCGCGGGGCTCACCTGCCTGCTGGAGGGCTGGCAAGGGCCCTTGCCCCCTGCGCTTCTCACCGGCGTGGTGGTTGACCTGCATGAGACGGGCGACTGTGAGCTGCAGGCCGGTGAGGGTCGCTACCTTGGTCGCATCAGCGGGCATCAGCTGCTGGAAAGTGCACCGACCCTGCTGGAGCCGTTGGTCCGTCCCTTTGAATTGGGGCCGCTCTCCAGGCGCGTGTCACTCGCGTTGCTTGGGCTGCTTCGGCTGCCCGGTGGGAGCGCCCTGCTCAGGGCCTGGCATGAGCGCAGAGGCTGAATCCAAGTAGTTGTTTTGCTTGATTTAGCCCGATCCTGCGGGTAGATTCTCGGGGTTTTTTCAGCCTCTCCCACATTGAGTTCCCAATGACCCCGACGGCCTGGAAAGTGCACAAATTCGGCGGCTCGAGCGTCGCTGACGCCGACTGCTTCAGGCGAGTCGCGGCCATCGTCGAGGAAGATTCCAGCCAGCGGGTGGCGGTGGTGTTGTCGGCGGCCCGAGGCGTCACGGATCGGTTGCTCGGCATGGTAGCCGCCGCCGAGCGCCGGGATCGAGCGGGTTGCGATGCGGCACTGGAGGAGCTGGCCGCGCGGCACGCCGGTATGGCCGAGGAGTTGCTGGGAGCGGAGGGCTCGCAGCCATTCCTCGCCCGGTTCGGCCAGGACCTCGAGGACATCCGCGGCATCCTTCAGACTGTTTCCCTTATTCGTTCGGCCGGCGAGCGCGTGCGAGACCTGGTCGCCGGATTTGGCGAGATCTGGTCCACCCGCCTGTTCACGGCCTTCCTCCAGTCTCGCCGCAAGCGCGGACCGGCCACCTGGGTCGACGCCCGCGAGTGCCTGGTGGTGGAGTGGGGTCCGCTCGGCCCTGGCGTGCAGTGGGAGCGCAGCAGGGCGCTCTCCGAGGGACGGGCCGAATTCGCTGCGGACGGCGTGCTGGTCATCACTGGCTTCATCGCCTCCGACCCGCAAGGCCTGCAGACGACCCTGGGCCGCAATGGCAGCGATTATTCGGCTTCCATCTTCGGCGCCCTGCTGGATGCGAGCGAGATCGTGATCTGGACCGACGTCGACGGCGTGCTGTCGGCGGATCCCCGCCGGGTGCCGGAAGCGCGCCTGATCGATGCCCTGTCCTACAACGAGGCCATGGAACTGGCGTATTTCGGTGCCAAGGTCATCCATCCGCAGACCATGGCGCCTGCAGTGGAGCGGCGCATCCCGATCCGCATCCGCAACACCTTCGCTCCCGAGGGTCTGGGAACGGTGATTTGCGAGCGGGCGGAGGGTGCCGAGACCGTCAAGGGCATTACCAGCATCGATGCGGTGGCGCTCGTGAACGTGGAGGGCGCCGGGATGATCGGCGTGCCCGGCACGGCCCAGCGCCTGTTCGGGGCCCTGCG
>JAUMBX010000023.1:0-1814 GCA_032119515.1 Steroidobacteraceae bacterium
GGCTTGGCACGGGACGTCGGCGAGGTGCTGGACCTCGCGCTGGGGGCGGTGCTCGAGTACGATCCCATGGCCATCTGGAGGTGGGACGCCACCAGTGATGCCCTCGAGCAGATCTACCGGCCGCGCCATCCGCTGTTCCCGGACTCGGGCGAGCTGACCATGGACTGGTGGATGGGGCGGATCCTCTCACCGCCCGCAGAAGAGGTTCGCCGGGTGCTGAGCGCGGTCATCGAAAGCGGCGAGCCCATGGTGCTGGAAACCCAGGTGCTGGATGCCGTTGGCAACCTGCGCGCGCTGCATTCTTCTTTGGCGCGCGACGATTCACTCCCCGGTTGTGGGTCTGGTGTTCTGGGCGTCACCCGTGACTTGTCTGCATGGCGCCAGCTCGAGCGAGACAAATTCAGCGCTGACCTGCAGCTGAAGGCTTCCATCGATGCAGCGCCCTACGGCGTGGGCATCGTCGATGCCAACTACATCGCCCGCGTGATGAACCGTGCCGGCGCGGAGTTGCTCGGAGCAGGAGACCCCAATCAATTCATCGGCAGGGATGCTCGACTGAACCTTCAACCCGAAATCGTGCCCGAGTACGAGGCACACGTAGGCAGGATCCTGGCGGGGGCCACGGAGTCGATCGAACTGAAGGTGAGTGCGGGACGCTGGCTGGAGGTCACCGCCTCGCCGCTACCGGGGCCCGATGGCAGGCCGCAGGCGGTGTTCTCGATCTTTCGTGACCTGTCTGCCCGCCAGGACCTCGCAGAACAGGTCATTGCGGCGGCCGGGCGCGAACAAGCCCGGATCGCCCGTGACCTGCACGACGGCCTGGGTCAGCAACTGGCTGGCATCGCGCTGATCCTGGAGGGCGTACGTTCGAAGCCACCGTCCGACCCGGTGGTCTTGCAGCAAGACCTCGGTGAAGTGCTGGCCATGGTGCGTGACACGATGGGTGAGCTGCGCGTCATTGCCGCCGGCCTGTCGCCGGCTGCGCTGGAGCGAGGCGGGCTCGCCGGCGCGACTTGCTCCATGATGGATCGCCTGGCTGGCCAGGACACCCTGCGGCTGGACTGCTCCATGAGACTGAGGGCCGAGCCCCCTGTAGAGGTGGCCGGCGAGTTGTTCAGGATCCTGCAGGAGGCCGTCACGAACGCCATTCGTCATTCCGGAGGCACGCGGATCGCGGTGGAGTTGGCTGGCGATAAAAAGCGCATTCGACTGGTGGTGACCGATGACGGTGTCGGCCTGCCGCCAGATGCCTTGCATGCAGGGGGCATGGGCCTGAAGGTGATGCGCTACCGCGCCCAGCTGATCGGCGCGTCCCTGCGGCTGGGGCCTGCCATGCCGCAGGGGACCCAGCTGTCGGTGACCTGGTCGGCATCACACCAGAGGATCATGGCGTGAACGACCAGCCACCGGTGAGCCACAGGCTCCTCGTGGTCGACGACCATCCGATCGTTCGGCAGGGGCTGCGGCGCCTGATCAACGCCCAGCAGGGCCTGGAAGTCTGTGGCGAGGCTTCAACCCCGCGGGAGGCGCGAAGGGCAGTTGAGGCGCTGAACCCCCACGCGGTGATCGTCGACCTGTCCCTAGCGGAGGGAGATGGCATCGGTCTGGTGCGCGAACTGCGGGCCCATCATCCAGGGCTGCCCCTGGTGGTACTGTCCATGCATGATGAATCGGTCTACGCTCCGCGACTCCTGGCGATGGGCGTAAAGGCCTATATTCCAAAGGATGCGGCAGGGGACCGGCTGATCCAGGTGCTGCTCGATGTGCTGGCCAATGCGGGGCCATCGGCCAGGTGTCCCAGCGAGCCTCTACCA
>JAUMBX010000024.1:0-3362 GCA_032119515.1 Steroidobacteraceae bacterium
GATGAAGCGATCGTAATGCCCGAGGTCCAGGTCGGTCTCGGTGCAATCCGCCGTGACGAACACCTCCCCGTGCTGGAAGGGGCTCATGGTGCCCGGGTCCACGTTGATATAGGGGTCTAGCTTGACCATGGAAACCTTGAGCCCCCGGGCCTCAAGGATGGCGCCCAGGGAGGCGGCCGCGATGCCCTTGCCCAGCGAGGACACCACGCCACCGGTCACGAACACGAAATGGGTCATCGGCCGATCCCCCAGGCCTGGAAAGGCGGAATTGTAGGGGATGCGGGCGGGGGCGACCAGAGATCGCCACCCAGGCCGGTCAGCAGCTGCTGGCCTCGGTACGGGTGACGCGGGTGCCGCCGGTGGGGCCCACCGCGAGCAACCGCTGCTGCTGCCCAAGCGGTTCGTACCTGCACACGGTGAAAGTCGCCGTCGTTGCACCCATGCCACTCGGGTAGAAGGTCAGCAACCGCAGGCCACCCGATGCAGTCACCCGGTAGCCGGTTTCGACCGCTGGTCGGGACAACAGAACCCGGTTTTCAGCATCCAGCACTACCCAGCCTTCTGAAAACCCCGCCGAGGAAGAGCAGGTCGCACCATCCGTCGAGGCACAAAGGCGTGCCACACCGTTACGCTTGATCGCCTCGCTCCGGGCCAACTGTACCGACGCCACCATCTCGTTGGAGATCTCGGTCACGACGGCACTCAGGCGGATCGAATTGAAGGAGGGCACGGCGACGAGCAGCAGCGTGGCGATGATGGCCAGGGCAATCATCGCCTCCAGCAGGGTGAAGCCGCGCCCTGCCCGCCTGCTCATCGTTGGATGTACCAGTAGCGCCGCCCCTTGGGCTGCGACGGAAATGCGCCTTCACCCGGCAGCGCCGCCTCCAGCGCCGAACGGGCGCTCGCGCCAATCACGAACGGGTAGACCTCACCATCGATCTCCACCAGGCCCGCTACCGGGGAGGGTGGCAAACCACCACCCTCGATCTCGACGGAACGGTTGTTGTTCTCGCCCACGCCCTCGCCCGTCCGGTAGTTCACCTGATAGGCGCGGGCGACCCCCAGGTTCGGGGTGCATGCATCCGTCTGGCTCTCCGGAGTGTGGGTGCTGAAGATGACGGTACCGAACACCGTGATCGCCGAAGTCACCGTCTGCTCGGTGTTACGCAGCTCCAGTGCCCAGCCACCGTATTGCGCCCCGGTCGTCGTCTCGACGGACGGAGCGGCGGTCGTGTCGTTCATCCCGACCAGAGCAAGCGCGTCCATGCAGATGTAATCGCCCGCGCATGAAAAATCCACGTCCATCCTGTTGAGCCAGGTCTGGCTGGTTGGGATGTCCTTGAGCGCGAAGAAGTAGTTCTGGACCGCGGTGGCATAGGGATACTTCGCACTGGGCAGCGGCTTCTCCCGATCTCCTGAGCCTAGCAACAGGACGGTTTCCCCGGTAAGAGTCCGGATCACGTCCGGGGGATAGAAGAACTTGCGGTTGCAGCCTCCCGTGACGGTGCAGCCCAAGCGGGCTATCCGGGTGGAGACCCAGTTGGACGGAAGGCTGGTGTCAATGACTGCGCCAGCCGGTGCCGACAGGCGATAGACGTTGCCACCCAGGTCCGACACGTAGATGTATTCGACGTAGCCGTTGGCGTCCGGCACGACGATCGGATCGGCCACCACCGAACGCTCGGTCGGGAACCAGGCCAGCAACGCGCCGGTGACCGCGTTCAGTACATAGACGTTGTTACCACGAAAATTGGCCCCTCCGGCGCCGCAAGCCGTGGCGGCAGTGTCCTCGTCCTCACATGTATCGTAACCCCCGCCAAACACCACCAGCGGGATGTCACCGGAGCTCCTGCGCAGTAGTGCAGGCTGCGGAGCTGACCACGTCTGTCCCATTTCGTTGGCCAGGTCCGGTCCGGATCCTGAATAATTGTCCTCGCACGTGATCGTCTCGCCGGCGAGACCGGCATCGTCGCAGCCGAACCGCCAGGCCAGCGTCGGGTTGGTCCCATCCGCCACTCCGGTAACATTGAAGCCGTAGACCATGCGCCCACCGCGGCGCATGGTGGCATAGATGTAGGCTGCGAAGCCGACATCACCCGGACGCCCCTGGATCCAGGTCGTCACCGGCCCGTCGAAGCCGTAGGGCTTGGGCTCGCAGAGCGTAGTGCCATCGGTGTTGCTGCAGGGATCGAAGTCCTTGAAGTCCACCAGCACATTGTTGTCACGCAGGCGCTTGATCTCGGGATAGAACTCGGGGGGCAGGAAAGCCCAGATCTCCTCGCCAGGGGCAGCACCAGCGACGTTGACCCCGTCCGGCCGGTTGCCATTGATTGCGCGCAACGTACCGTCGTTGGCGCCGTAGAAGATCACGATCTCCGGCTCGGACTCGGACGGTGACTGAAAGTTGAGCGCCTTGGGCCGTGAGTGCACGACGTCGCCGTGGGCGGAAGGTCGCATGCTCCCGGCAGGGATCGTGCCTACGTCGACGGCATTGTTCATGCCGCGCGCCCAGTCGATCAGGTCTTGCCGCTCGGTTGTGTCGGCTGCAGCGAGTCGAGCAGTGCTGACGAAGGAATTGACTGCATTGAACGCCTGAAGGCTGGAGCAGTTTGAATTTCCGCATGTCCACAGGTTTCGGTCGGGAACCTCGTTCATGCGCAGCTTGTAGCTGGCTCCACCCTTTTCCACGATTTGCCCGTCCGGCGTATCCCAGGTACCGGATATGCCAGTCTGGATGCAGTTTTCGTAGGCCTCACCTTCAGGCCAGTAGGCCTGTGGATTTTGATCGAGCCCCGGAGTCCAGAAACTGCGGGCGCAGGCATTCAGGAAGCCGGTACTGCTGTCGGCCAGCGCCTGACCGTCATCGGCATCCTCGAGGCGAAGGTTGTTCTGCCCATCAAACCCCAGCTTGTACTGCTTCAGGTTGCCCAACCAGCGCGGCCGAGCCCCCCCGTCAGGCCTGAACATGCCGATGTAGACCTGGTTAAGGTAGGTATCCTGGGTGTTGACGCTGATCGGAAGGCTGACCGAGGCAAATACGCTGTTGGTCGCCAGGATCAGGCTGAAGACCTCGGTCAAGGAACCCAGCAGTTCGTTGAAGTTGTTGGTCTCGTAGTACTTGCCCTTGCCGCTGGTCGCCATGCTGGACATCAGAGCGGGGTACTTGGGCACGCAGCGATCCGGCTGGATCAGGCCGATGGTGTAGGTCCTGACGTTCAGTTCCTCCTCGAGGTACCGCGCCCACTCGTCGGCGTAGAGCTCCTGGTTGGTATTGTGCGCATTGTCCTCGAAGGTGTAAGTCTGGGGTACGAGCCGATTTTCTGGTATCGAGTCGCTGCAGGTGGTGGACTCACTGCCACTGA
>JAUMBX010000024.1:3372-3979 GCA_032119515.1 Steroidobacteraceae bacterium
GGCCATCGGGAAGATGTCCTTCCCCCGCAGCCGGACGGTGGAGCCGGCGCGGTAAAGATAGGTCGTCAGCTGCTGCTCGATGAACTCGGGCTGGCCTTCCTCGATCACCAGCACCTGGTCCTTGCCGGCGCAGAACTGCCAGCGGCATTTACCGCGTAAAATCGGTACTCGTACCACTCGTACTGAGGGGAAGGATTCTTGCCACCCGACAGGACCTGGGGCGGGGTATCTTCGCAGGAAACGCGGTCGGGCAGGATGCGGTAGGACGTCGTTGGACCACTGGTGTTCCCCGTCGCTGAACCCGCTCTTTGCCGCTCCAACCGCCACTCGGTCTCCCCTGTGACATTACTCCATGTCAGAGACGCCGTCTCTTCCCCGTTTGCGTAGGAGACTGAGAAGGAAGCAGGGGCATCCGGCGGGTTGCCAGTCTGCTGTCCGCCAGAGTTACCAAGACAAGAAGTTTGCACGGCACCGGTAATGCGCGCCCTTTCATCCTTGGGGTTGGTCCGCATGGCGGCAGCCACGGCATTGTTAGAACCGCCGTCTTCGCTGTTCAGGGCATCGCCCGCAAAACCCGGGGGATCGTTGGGATTTCCGTTGGTGTCCC